>JAYQWI020001442.1:0-2534 GCA_035871815.2 Candidatus Parabeggiatoa communis | reverse complement strand
AAATCATTGGGCACAGGCTTAGGCTTGTCTATCACCCAAAAATTGGTCAAAATAATGGGAGGCAAAATACACGTTGAAAGTGTGCTAGGACAAGGCAGTCGATTTTGGATAGAACTTGATTTACCCGAAGTGATTACGGAAGCACCATCGACTGTATCACCCCAAGAACAGAGGATTATTGGCTATCAAGGGCAACCTCGCAAAATTCTAGTCGTTGATGATATCAGTGAAAATTGTTTAGTGCTCATTAATCTCTTAAAACCTTTAGGTTTTGAGATAAAAAAAGCGAATAGCGGCCAAGAGGGTGTTGAAAAAGCATTGCAATGGCAACCTGATTTAATTTTGATGGATTTAATCATGCCAGGGGGAGATGGTTTTGAGGCCACTCGCCAAATTAAACAAATACCACTACTCAAACACGTTGTGATTATTGCGGTGTCAGCCAGTGCTTTTAAGGATTACAAACAGAAAAGTTTGGAAGCGGGCTGTGATGGTTTTATTGAGAAACCGGTTCGTACAAAAGTGCTATTCGACTGTTTACAGAAGCACCTGAACCTAACTTATATTTATGAGGTGAATGAAAATCATCATGAAGTCTGTCAAAATGAGAGGCCGCTTGTTGGCCCGAATAGCGAACAAGCCACTATTTTATTTAACCTGACTTTGCGCGGTGATATAGAGGGTATTATTGAATACGTGAAAAAACTTAAACAGAATAATGAGCAATTAGCCCCTTTTGTCCAAAAAATTGACAAACTCACAAACGAGTTAGCAATAAAAAAAATTCGTGAGTTCGTTAAGAAGTACTTAAGTACTGAACCCTAAATTTTCAGGTATTTTAATTAATAGAAGCAACCAAGGGGCAACCACAAGGGATTGCCCCTACGGGCGGCTTGTAGGGGCAATCCCTTGTGGTTGCCCTTTGTCCTAAAATACCTGTTTATTTGTGCTTCAGTACTTATAACCTGATTTTACGCACCCTTATTCTTATTAAGGTTATCTAAGCGCACGAAACCTGACGCATTGAGGCATATATTCAAAAATAGTGTCACTTTTTTAACGAATGCCGTGAACCACTTGAATCCCGCGTCAATTGCCGTTTGTATTCTTTCATAAGCAGAAGCTGAGTGCGTAACATCAGTTATCAGGTTCTAAAACAACTGGTTCGTTCTGATTCTCCTGAACTTTTTATTGTTGCTGACGATGATCAAATGATTTATCAGTGGAATGGAGCCAGCCCTGAGCGATTTAAAGAGTGGCGTCACGATTTTGAGATAAAGGAACTCCAGCTTCCCGAAAATTATCGTTGCCCGGTTGAAGTCATTGAAATCGCCAATCGGTTAATTGCCAATAATCTTTCACGTTCTCAAAATAAGCAGAAGCTCCGTTCTGCTAAAGCTCATAGCGGGAATACGTCAGTATGGGATAGCATTTATACGAACATTAAATCAAATTATGGTGAAGAACAGTTAAGCTTGCATTTGTTACTTCAAGAGCTTGATTTGAATTCAAAAACCCCCGAACCACCTAAAAATGCAATCCGTTGTTATACAATACATGCTGCGAAAGGACTTGAATTCAAACAGGTCTATCTAATTGGTTTAGTCGAAGAGCAATTGCCAAGCTGGGGCGCAGTCAAAAAAGGCAATAATAGTCATGAAATACAGGAAGAAAGGCGAAATTGTTTTGTTGCCATAACCCGTGCTGAGATTTCTCTGACATTAAGCTATGCCGACAACTATTTTGGGTGGACTAAAAAACCCTCTAGGTTTTTACCGGAAATGGGGCTGGTTTCAGTCGCGCAACCAAATTCATCCGCACCATCATCGAATTTGAAGTGAATGGGGATAATATTGTGCCAAAAATCTTCGACAACCTAGAACAACATCTATTACCCACCTTACAAGACACCCTAAAAGTCGCCCATCGCGCCGATTTTTGTATCGGTTATTTTAGACTCAGCGGTTGGCAACACTTGGACAGTTATATTGATAATTGGAACGGCGGAGCCGGAAACTGCTGCCGCTTATTAATTGGTATCTCTGGGGAAAAACCCGAATCCATACCAATAGATAATCAAACCGCGATCCAGTTTAAGAAAAAACTCGCGGCTGAATTTCGACAGCAATTAGCACAAACGATCCCAACCAATCGGGAAGAAGCCACTTTGCGCCGCTTAGCACAACAACTGCGGGATCAAAAAGTCATTATTAAACTCTTTTTAAAAGCTCCGCTCCATGCCAAACTTTATCTGCTGTTTCGTGAAGATCAATTTAACCCGGTTATCGGTTATTTAGGTAGCAGTAATCTGACTTATGCAGGATTATCGGGACAAGGTGAACTCAATGTCGATGTCGTCGAAGGGGATGCCTGTCAAAAACTCGTCGCTTGGTTTGAAGCACGCTGGCAGGATCGGTGGTGTTTTGATATTTCAGTGCAACTGATTGAAATTATTGAACAAAGTTGGGCGCGTGAAGCATTAATTCCGCCTTATCACATTTACCTGAAAATGGCGTATCACCTCTCTCAAGAAG
>JAYQWI020001441.1:0-4338 GCA_035871815.2 Candidatus Parabeggiatoa communis | reverse complement strand
AGAAACCATCCAATCATTAGACTATTATCTCAATAACGCTTTGTTTCTGGATGCCATATCAACACTTTGATTCAAATGCATTTCAAGCATTTGTTTTGAAGTGTGTTCATCTGTCCATAGGGTTTCTGCGGTATAGACTTCGTAGGATTTGGGTCGCTGGTTAATCTTTTTCAGTTCTGCAAACATATCACTCAATGTTCAAGTTAGCGTTTTCTAATAGACTAATATACCTTTCAAACTTAAATGAACGCACAATACACTTTTATTAAATAGGTTTAAAATCTTTTGTGATAAGCAATCCTTGTCGTTATATGTGAACAAGCGTAGGGTAGCTTATACGCATCATTCATAAGTTTATCATAAAGATAAGGGTAGTCCCTACAAATCAATAGAGGTATTATTATAGTGGGCAAGTGGGTGGTATGGTTTAAGGGTAAACCGAACATCAAAGCGCCTTTTTCCTAGCCTACAGCACTTGATATCTTTTTAACTTTCTCGGCAAAAGTTTTTGCCTATACTGTCCACCGTTATAATTTGCGCTTTTTCTGTTAGTTAGTCACCAGCACCTGACTTGAGCTTTTAGACAACTGCTTTAGCTGTTGGCTTCTGCTTTCGCGAAGCTCGAAACGAAGTTTGACTAACTGGGCTAAATACAGTTTTTGCGCGCCAAAATTTTTGCGTCAAAAAGAGTTTGAAACAATATGCTTGATTGGTATTTAATCATTAAAAATAGTCATATTTTTTGTGTCGTTCTCACTTTTATTTCATTTTCTGTACGCGGCTTATGGATGATATTAGAGAGTCCCTGGTTACAGCGGCGGTGGGTTAAAATTGTGCCTCATTTCATTGACAGTGTGTTACTTGCCACTGGTATTGCTTTAGTGATCATGCTCCATCAATATCCGGGGGTAGAAACTTGGCTGACAGTGAAATTTGTGGCTTTGTTGGCTTATATTATTATAGGTACTATCGCGCTTAAACGCGGGAAAACGAAAACGATTCGTGTTATAGCTTGGATAGGGGCATTGGGGGCATTTTTTTATATGGTGAAGGTGGCGCTGACAAGGGTGATCAGCCCTTTTTAAGAGTAAGCGTGTGTTTTAAAAATCCATTTTATTCAATTGTTTTATAAATCCTTCGTGATTTTATAGCTCATTGATTATATAAAAAATTTTCAATGACACACTCTCAAAAATATAAAATCCCCCAACTCCCGAAGTAAAATGGGTGGCTAATTGGTGGGCAACCACGTTGCCCACCCTACAACTGATAACTTGTGTGCTATGAAATGGTTATTTGTATTAATAGCGTGTAGTCCTTTTTATGTATTTGCTCTGGATAACATGACGCTGAAGTTTGGTTCAACAAGTGGTAGCGGATGGGAGGCTGATGAGATTGTTGTACAGGTGCAGTGGTTAAGCGATAATCAAATGGCATTGACATTGGAAGTCGCTCGTTTGACGCTGGTCAGTTTAAAAAAGCCGTTTAAAAACATTAAGTTGACTTGTGAACATACGGTGTATAGTGCTAAGCAAATTTTTTGTCCCGATGCTAAGTTACATGTCGGCGGTGGTTTATTGGATCAGCCTACCGTTGATTTGTCTTTTACTTATACCAGCAATCCGCAATATCTCTATTTGAGTGTAGATGATATGGCTTTAGCAGGGGGCAATATTGCTTTGCGGGCGAAATCGGCTCCGACGGGTTGGCAGGCGCAAGTGAATGTGAATACGCTTGATTTTGAACAATTATTGGCGAAAATTGAGAAGTTTGTTGAGTTGCCTGAGCATTTGAAGTTGGGCGGTAGTCTGAGTTTAAAAGTCCAGGCTTCGGGTGATAGTAGTGATTTGCGTGAAGCTTCTATAGACGGGCAGATCAGCGATTTGAGTTTTTTGGCTAATCAGACGGGTACACAGGCCGGGGAAAATATAGCGATTAAAATCGCGTTTAAAGCGAAAAATTTAAATCCACCCGTTTCTCAATCTGAGCAATCTGGGGAAGGCGCTGAGCCGCAAGCGTCTGATAAGAAGACGGTGCAAAAATTTGGAGTACAAGGCGCGGTGACACTCAAAAAGGCTGAACTGTTGATTGATCCGCTTTATTTGACAATCACTAAGAAGAAGCCGATCACGGTGTCGGTTGATTTGGTATGGCAGCCTGAGCGTCTTCAGCTACATGAATTGGCTTATACGCATACGGATGTGATAACGGTTAAAGGCAGTGGCGATATTGGATTGGGTGATAACGTTTCGGTGAATGCGCTTTCTGTGCAATTGGGTAAAACGTCATTAAAACCACTGTATACGCATTATGTGCAGGGTTTGTTCGATGATGAGAGTGAAATGAAGGCGTTAGACACCAGTGGCGCGATCAAGGCTTCGTTTTTGTGGCTGAAAGATAAGCAGCAGGCAGTGGCGGAGTTAATTAATATTAATGTGGAAGATTCGGAACAACGTTTTGGTTTGGGTGGGCTCAACGGTAAAATCGAATGGCATAATCAGCCTGCCCTTTTGCCAAGCCATGTCGGTTGGGATTATGTTTATATTGCGCCTAAGCCTGAGTCTAAATCTAAAATTGAATTGAGTGCGAGTCGCTTCGATCTCGGTTTAGGTGCTAAGCAGGTTAAGTTGTTAAAGCCTTGGCATCAACCGCTTTTGGATGGGGCGATACGGATTGAACAATTGAGTTTGGACAATATAGGCGATGAGCAGATGGCTTTGCAATTGGGCGCGAAGTTAGTGCCTATTTCTCTGTCGGCCTTAAGTGCTGCGATAGCGGGCCCGCCTTTGACTGGACAATTGTCGTTGGATATGCCGTCAGTCAGTTATCGCAATAATCATTTAGAAATCAATGACAAAATCCAAATAGGCGTTTTTGACGGTGATATTGTTGTTAATACGTTGAGTGTGGATGATTTGCTTGGACAACGGCCGGTATTGAAAGCGGATGTTGATGTGACTAAGCTGAATTTGAAAAGTGCAACAGATGTGACTGAATTTGGTGAAATTCAAGGCCAGTTGTCAGGTTATATACACGATTTGCTATTAATGAATTGGCAACCGGTGTCATTTGATCTCTATTTTGGTACGCCAAAAGATGATCATAAGCCACATCTGATTAGCCATCAGGCGGTGAAAACGCTTGCGGGCTTAGACAATATCGCTGTCAAGGCGCTTTCGTCTGGTGTGTTGAATCTGTTTAACAATTTTCATTATGAGGGCATAGGTTGGGGTTGTCACTTGGAGGAGGGGATTTGTCAAATGAGAGGTGTTCTACCAGCCGAGAAGGGTTATTATATTATTAAAGGCAGTGGGGTACCGCATCTTGATGTGATTGGGCACACGCACTCTGTTGATGTGAATGAGTTACGCAACCGTTTGAAAAGACTCGCTATTGCGGGTAAGACGGGGGAGCCTGTTGTTGAATTTTGAACAAGGGTTCGATAAGCATATTTGCCCCAATTGCTTGATTGTTATCAAAAATATTTGTTTTTACCACTCTTCATAAGGAAAAACACCATGTTCATTTTACGAATTTCCCTCATTTTTTTAGCTGTTACCCTGTTCTTCAATGCTTGTGTAACGGTTGAAGTGACTTTTCCTGCTACGACTGAAAAAAAGGTTGATCAAGAACAAGCGGCCGATCAGGTGGTTAACGAAGTCACTACGGATGCTGATGCTGAATCACTCGAATTGGATATGTCTGCGCCCGCTATTCAAACGCGAATGGCTTCAATGAGAGAAAAGCATAAAAAACTGAAGCCGTTTTATGATAATGGTGCAATCGGTTTAAGCCATGATGCCTTGATTGCTATGCGGGATCCCACTATTATCCCCTTAGATTCTCGTAAACAGGTTAATGGCTGGATCACCGAAGCCAATGAAGATCGTCTCGCCTTGTACCGTGAAATTGCGTTGGCCAATGGCCATCCAAAATGGGAAGACGAGATTCGCGCCACCTTTGCTAAACGCTGGCAAGAACAGGCTGGATCGTGGTACCAAAATGAAAAAGGGCAGTGGCTTCGTAAATAAGGGCCTGAATTGTGAAGAGAAGAGATGTTAAAACGGAAAATCAGTGTCGTTCAGGAAAATATATTATATATAATTATTTTCAAAGAAAGCCAAGTAGAGACGCACGGCCGTGCGTCTCTATCAATGCTTTGAAAGCGACTTTGCGCCTTTGCGTGAAAATTATTTTTCTGAAGAGGGCAGCGATAAATCGTGCCATGCATCGGGCAGTTTAAGTTGCCCAAGTTGCCCAAAAAAAGATCAGAAACTCTATAATAAATATGAACTGATGAACTGTTTTTTGAACAAAAGTATAAAAATGAACATTAAC
>JAYQWI020001440.1:0-15964 GCA_035871815.2 Candidatus Parabeggiatoa communis | reverse complement strand
AATCCGAGTTTATTGAATGGGATAAACCACCATTGTAATGCGGCAATTATCTCTTGTGTTGTGCTTGTTCTGACGAGTAGATGGGCCGCCATAACGATGATTATGAGTACGACAATCCGTTCTAAGGCTTGGAAGAAGTCGGTTAAATTGGGTATCAAGGTTGGGGCATTTAACCCTAAATTAAGAATCAAGAGGGATAAAAATAACCAGCGCAGTCGTTTTAAGAGGGGCCAGACTGATGAGAATGTGCAGTGGCGTTTAAATAACCAGAGAAAGAAAGGCAGGATGATAAGCAGCAGGGTTTGACTGGTTACCAGTAATCCGGTAACCAGTATGAGAAAACAAACCAAGCGTATTGCGGGATGCAGGTTGACATCCCCACCCTTTGGAATAAGGATGGGTAACATTAAGTTTTTAGGCACCGATTCCGGCCATCAATTCTTCGGCTTTCTGTTTTTGTTCGTCATCACCTTTGTTGATAATTTCCTGAAGAATGCCGCGAGCGGTTTCTTTATCTTCCATGTCAATAAACATCTGCGCTAAATCGAATTGGCCATTGATTTCATCACTGGGTTCTGCATTCAAATCTAAATCTTCACTAGAGGAAGCCTCTCCATCATCCAGTTGATTTAACAAATCATCCAAATTGTCTCCTGAACCGCCACCCAATTCGGTATCTAAGTCAGCATCGTCTGCATCAAGCGACATTTCCAGGTCTAATTCTCCGCCTTCGATTTCATCATCCAAGCCAAGGGCATTCAAATCTAAGTCATCGTTCCCGGCCATATCAGCTAGACTTTCAGTGTCACCACTGTCAAGTTCATCTAATGATAAGTCATCATCTAAAGACAAATCATCAGCACCGCCTAGATCATCATCTAATGACAAGTCATCATCAGCGCCTAGATCATCATCTAATGACAAGTCATCACCTAAAGACAAATCATCAGCACCGCCTAGATCATCATCTAATGACAAGTCATCATCAGCGCCTAGATCATCATCTAATGACAAGTCATCACCTAAAGACAAATCATCAGCACCGCCTAGATCATCATCTAAAGACAAGTCATCACCTAAAGACAAGTCATCAGCTGCGCCTAGATCATCATCTAATGACAAGTCATCACCTAAAGACAAGTCATCATCAGGGGCGACTTCATCAGTACCGCCTAGATCATCGTCTAATGATAAGTCATCACCTAAAGATAAATCATCAGTACCGCCTAGATCATCATCTAATGACAAGTCATCACCTAAAGACAAGTCATCATCGCCAGCGGCGACTTCATCAGTACCGCCTAGATCATCGTCTAATGATAAGTCATCACCTAAAGATAAATCATCAGTACCGCCTAGATCATCGTCTAATGACAAGTCATCGTCTAAAGATAAATCATCACCGCCGGCCGTTTCATCAGCACCACCTAGATCATCTAGCGACAAGTCATCGTCTAAAGATAAGTCATCACCGCCGGCCGTTTCATCAGCACCGCCTAGATCATCATCTAATGACAAATCATCATCTAATGACAAATCATCGTCTAATGACAAGTCATCACCGCCGGCCGTTTCATCAGCACCGCCTAGATCATCATCTAATGACAAATCATCGTCTAAAGATAAGTCATCGTCTAATGACAAGTCATCACTACTGGCCGCTTCATCACCAGCACCTAGATCATCTAATGACAAGTCATCGTCTAAAGATAAGTCATCACTACTGGCCGCTTCATCATCACCACCCAGTTCATCTAATGACAAGTCATCGTCTAAAGATAAGTCATCATCACCACCTGCTGCCTCTTCCTCTACACCGCCGAGATCATCTAAGGATAAGTCGTCACCTAAATCTAGGCTTTCTTCACCACCGTCAGCATCCGCCTGTTCATCACTGTCGCTAAGAGAGAAATCATCATCTAAATCTAAAGAAAGACTGTCATCCTCTACTTCATCCTCGGTGCTATCCACATCAAGTCCCAAATCACCCAAATCATCGCCGCTTTCTAACAAATCTATCTCATCACCCGTATCATTGCCGAGCAATGACAGAAGATCATCATCCGTTCCTTCCTCTGTTAACAGTGATGCATCCATTGATTCGTCTGTTTCGTCACCGCCTAGCGTAGCGGCAGCAATGGCACCTGCTCCCAATGCAGCAGCCCCTGCTGCAACAGCAACGCCAGCACCGACACCTTGACTTGATGGTGTCGTATCCAATTCACGCCCAGGAGATAAACCTTGCCAGAGTGTTTGAGCTTTATCCCATAAAGGCCCTTGCCCATCGACAGCACTATGTAGTAGCTTGGCTTGTTGTTCAAATTCATCAACTTCCTTGGCTTGTGCATGAATTTCTAGCAATTCTAAGCGATATTCAGCGTGATCGGGGTATTTCTCAATCGCTTCAGCCATCAAGTCTTTAGCTTTATCGAAATTCCCAAATTCCTTGTACACACCTACTTCTTCACGTAAATCCTGATCAAAAGTCGGATCAACACCCTCACCCGTTTCGAGCTTGCCCTCATCGCCGAGTTGTTGAATCATGTCATCAATATCTTGAAGAGGCGCGTTGTCACTTTCCCCATCCGTTAGTGGTTTTCCTTCTGCTTCTAAACGCTCCAATTCGTCTTCGATTTCTTCCTCGCTCAATTCTGTGCCACCTTTCCATTCTGGTGGTTCAAGTGATTTTGAAGAACGGCCTTTCAAAAAACCAACAAGGAGAAATAACAAGAGTGTGCCGCCACCGATACCGCCAACAGTCAGCCAACCCCCTGGGAGTTTTTCATCCACAAACATCTGAGCCGTTGCGACAAACGTGGGTTCCGCTTCTGGAGGATGAGTCGAATCCTTTTTGTCATCGTCAGGCTTTTGATCGTCTTTCAGCGGTTCGCCTGAATTTTGAGTATCTGTTTCAGCAAGCAGCCCTTTTCCCCCAGCTTGAGCATCGCCAGTGGTACTAAAGCCATCCCCTTCGCCAGGTTCTGTTTCATCTAATCCTGGGGTTAGGGTATCTTGCCCACCTGCAACTTGCGTTTCTCCTTCAGGTTGTTTTTCAAGAACATTAGGCTCTTTTTCCGGGGTTGAAGGGCCTGTCGTTCCGCTTGTTTCAGCTTGTTGTCCCGTCTCAAGGGGTGGTTTACGACTGGGCTGAACAGATGCTATTTTTGTTTCGCCGCTTTGTAAGGCTGAGATTTGGATTTGGAGCTTCCGATTTTCGTCCGCTTGTCTCTTCAGTTGCTTTTGTAACTCGGCCAGTTGTCTGTTTTGAAGCGATACCATTTCATTGAACTTCTTAAACTGCTTCTCCATAGTCAGAAGCGTTTTCTTAGTCGCAGCCAACTCTCCTTTTAAATACTTGTTTTCCTTTTCAATACTGAAATTTTTTGTCTTAACCTCCTGCACTTGGTTACGCAACTTGTTAATCTCGGCCGTATTATTCCCACTCACTTGCGCCCCTTTAGGGGAACCCGCTCCATTTTCATTTGATTTAGGCCCACCAATCTTCACTTCTACTTCTGGCTTAGTTGTCTCTGGTTTCGTTTTAGGTCGAGTTGTGTCTGTTTGTGGTGCTGTGCCCGTGTTTTTACGCTTTCCCGTCTCACGCCGAATGGGTGGATTTTTAACAACAGGAGTCATTTTACCCTTCCAACCCGGTATGCGTAACACCTTTCCAGCCTTAAGCAAATTCATATTCCTTCTGATAAAGGCACCTGGATTGGCACGGTAAATTTTCAACATGTGTTTCCGCATAGACACCCCTTTAGAACGGGTGCGTTGAGCAATTTTCCACAAGGTATCATTTCTAACCACAGTATAAGAGGCACTTCTAGTGGCCTTGGGTGTTACCCGCTTTTTAGGGGGTTTATACTTCGGTTTTTTAGGTTGACTCGTTTTTCGAGTGGTTTCGGTTTTGCGAGATGGGGTTTCCGTAGATTGGCGAGAGACTGGGGTTAATTGATCCTGTTCTGAAATATGACGGCTCAATCTTTGAATAGGAGCCGACTTATATAAAGGGGGATCTAACAATGCGGTATATTCGCGCAAAATTCGCCCCCCTGGCCATCTGACTTCAACTAAAAAGTTGATAAAAGGTTCTTTCACCGGCTGTTGGGTGGTCAGCTTAATAACAGCATTATTCGTTTCAGCAAGCTGTTGAACATTAAAATCTATCTTGGTGAGCAGATAGGGACGATCTAAGCCTGCCCTTTGAAAAGCTCTAGCCGAGGCTAGGCCGACTTTGATATTGCGAGCCTCACCGGAAGGAATAGATAACACATTGATTTTTGCATTGAGGGATTCATTCAGTTTTGAATAAACTTGGATATGGCCGAGCCCAAGTGCTGATACCTCAAGCGCCAAGAATGTGCCTATTAAGGCTAAGGATATCGTCAGTTTACGCTTCATCACGATTTTCCTTCTTTGATGGAATGGGCAATAACGAATGAGTGACTGGCCGTTCAAATTTTTCCATTCGCTATTCGTTATTCACCTATTAAATTAAAATTAACGCATTATCAGTTCCACATTTCACGCGCGAAACAAAGCGCGTGAAATACAGTTTTTGCGCGCAAAAACTTTTGCGTGGAACCGAAGGTCAGCGAAGCTAAATCAGTTATCAATTATCAGATCAGTTATCAAAATATTAGAGTTGTCCCGGAAACTAAAGCCTTGATTTTTATTATCAAAGTATCTCTTCTTTTCAATGGGTTATGTTTATTTAGGGACAACTCTATTGATATTCTGAGTGATCTTTAAGGGCAACTGAATTTATATGATAAACTATAGAATCTACTTTAAGAAGTCTTGGTAAGTATAACTTATATATGATCTTTTACCAAAATTTCGGCAATTTGAATACTGTTCAGGGCTGCCCCTTTGCGGATATTATCGGAGACAACCCACAAGTTAAGGCCGCGTGGATGAGAAATATCTTCGCGTATACGCCCAACAAAAACGGGGTTTTTCCCCGCCCCCTCAGTGACAGCAGTAGGATAGCCACCGTCTTCGCGCTCATCCATCAAGACAATCCCAGGGGCATTTTTGAGCAATTCTCGTGTCTGTTCGGTACTGATTTTATCACGAGTTTCAATATGCAGTGCTTCGGAGTGCCCATAAAAAACGGGAATACGAACAGCCGTGGGATTCACTAAAATAGCGTCATCCTCAAAAATCTTTTGCGTTTCCCAAACCATTTTCATCTCTTCTTTGGTATAGCCATTGTCCATGAAAATATCAATATGTGGCAAGGCATTAAAAGCGATTTGTTTGGGATAGACTTCGGGGGTAATCGCTTTGCCATTGAGCAATGCCGCGGTTTGGCCGGCCAATTCTTCAATAGCGTTTTTACCCGTGCCCGAGACGGATTGATAAGTCGCCACATTAATGCGCTCAATACCCACCGCGTCATAAATCGGCTTAAGGGCAACGAGCATTTGTATTGTAGAACAATTGGGATTAGCAATGATATTGCGCGACTTATATTGTGCGATGGCATGAGGATTCACTTCTGGCACCACAAGGGGAATATCCTCATCTCGGCGAAACTGTGAAGTATTATCCACCACGACACATCCAGCTTGTGCAGCACGCAGGGCATGAACAGCTGACACTGAGGCACCGGCTGAAAATAAACCGATTTGTGCTTTAGAAAAGTCAAATTCTTCCAAATCCTCAATCATTACAGATTGACCCTTAAACTGAATTCGCTTACCCGCCGAACGACTACTGGCTAAAGGATATAAGTGATTGACAGGAAAATCACGTTCTTCAAGGATAGAGATCATGGTTTCACCGACGGCACCGCTGGCACCGACAACTGCAACATCAAATAAACGACTCATTGATTTAATATATTCTCCTGATATGGGAATTTAATTTGACAAGGATGCTCGGATTTGTGGTTTTGGGTTAATCTTGCAATGTAGATAAATACAATAAAACGCTGATTAAAGCCAAAGCAATCAACGTTCCATTCCCTCTCATAAAATCACCCACATTGCTATTGATTTTTGAGTTTTGATAAAAGATCAAGGAAATGGCTTGCCGTTGTCTATTAATTTTTTGGAGTTACCTCCCTAACGCAGCCACCACTGCATCACCCATTTCACGGGTACCCACTGCTGTTTGCCCTTCTTCTTGAATATCTGGAGTACGCAAACCATCGCGCAAAACTTGAGTCACCGCATTTTCAACGGCCGTAGCCAGTTCCGCTTGATTTAAACTATACCGCAACATCATAGCCACTGATAAAATCGTCGCTAATGGATTAGCCCTATTTTGGCCCGCAATGTCAGGGGCCGAACCATGTATCGGTTCATACATCCCCTTATTATGGGCATCTAAAGAGGCCGAAGGCAACATGCCAATAGAACCCGTCAATTGAGAGGCCAAATCCGACAAAATATCACCAAACATATTCGTTGTCACGATAACATCAAATTGTTTAGGCGCACGTACCAATTGCATCGCCGCATTATCGACATACATGTGAGTCAATTGAACATTAGGATAATCCTGACTCACTCGCGTCACGACTTCTCGCCAAAATTCAGTCGCTTCCAACACATTCGCCTTATCAACAGAACACAAGCGTTTTTGGCGTTTTTCCGCACTGTCAAAGGCAACCCGTGCAATGCGTTCAATTTCACTTTCACTATAGACAAGCGTATTAAAGCCTTGCCGCTCCCCATTCTCCAAAGTGCGCATACCCCGCGGTTGCCCAAAATAAATCCCACCCGTTAATTCGCGCACAATTAAGATATCTAATCCTGCAACCACTTCAGGCTTAAGCGTTGACGCATTAGCCAATTCAGAAAACAATAAAGCCGGCCTTAAATTGGCAAACAGTTCAAGTTCAGAACGCAAACCTAATAAACCCTTTTCAGGGCGACGCGCGATCTCCAGCGGCTCCCACTTAGGCCCCCCAACGGCCCCTAACAACACCGCATCCGCTTTTTTAGCCAATGCCAAAGTCTCAGCCGGCAAAGGATATCCAGTAGCATCAATCGCAGCACCACCAACCAAACCCTGCTCTACTTGCACATTCAAACCAAACGACTTTTGTAAGGTTTCCAATACTTTAATAGCCTCTGCGATGATTTCAGGGCCGATACCGTCGCCGGGTAAAACTGCGATAGTTTGAGTCATAACATCCCACTTGATAAATTAAATTAAATGAAAAATGAACAATAAAAAGCATGGACTCCAAAATTTTTTTAGATCGGAGTGCAAATTTTAGTTTGCAATGCCCCCAGAAACTAAAGTTTGTACTCCAAATCTGTGAAGCCTTTTTTAAGGAAAATAATTCTCTGAATAGCCTATTTGAACAAAACCCTTAGGAATTTAAAGCCTCTCGTTCTGACAGATTTATATCAAAGAGTTTAGCATTAACCATTAAGCATTAATCATTAAGCATTATTCACAGAAAAAGCCAAGGCGTTTCCTGCTTACGCCGATTTTCATAAGCCGTAATCGCATCAGTATGTTGCAAACTGAGCCCAATATCATCTAACCCATTGAGCAAACACTGTTTTCTAAAAGCCTCTACCTTAAAGCTCAAATGCTTTCCTGCCGGAAGCGTCACCGTTTCTGCCTCTAAATCAATTGTCAAACGATAACCAGGCGTGGCTTCCACCGCTTTAAACAGCGTTTCAAGAGTCTCTTCTCTTAACACTATCGGTAAAATGCCATTTTTAAAGCAATTATTATAAAAAATATCGGCAAAACTAGGGGCAATAATGGCCCTAAAACCATAATCAAGCAAAGCCCAGGGCGCATGTTCACGGCTAGAGCCACAGCCAAAATTGCGACGTGCCAACAAAATTTGCGCCCCCTGATAACGGGCCTGATTGAGTACAAAATCTTCATTTAAAGGGCGATGAGTACAATCCTGCCCCGGTTCCCCATGATCTAAATAACGCCATTCATCAAATAAATTCGGTCCAAAACCGCTACGAAGAATGGATTTTAAAAATTGTTTAGGAATAATGGCATCAGTATCAACATTAGCGCGATCCAATGGCGCCACTAAACCCGTCAAAGTGGTAAAAGCATCCATAATCAGTTATCAGTTATCAGTTATCAGTTATCAGTTATCAGTTATCAATTATTTATCAATTTGTTCGTGCAAGAAAAAGGTTGGGAGGGGTAATGCCTCAAAAACCGGTTATAAGTTTACCAAACATTTTCTCTGTACAGGATAAAAATTTGTAAAGGATTGATTCTTCTATTTTATATCTTATAGCTTCAATAAAAACAATGGATTACAAAAATTATTCATTTTTTGTTCTGTACTTAAAACTCATTGAAAACACAATGGACTTTCATCAATAACTTAGCTTATTACAAGGGACAAGTCTAATGAATATTATCAAATTTTCCATACCAACGTATCCATTATCGCATCTATAAAATGCCGAAGCATACAATCTTTACCCACCTACTAGGCTAATTCAGACAGTTTCATAATGAAATATTGAGAGCTGGGGCAATTCGGATGTTTAGCCGCTTGACAAACATCAAAACCATAATCACGGATAAATTTACGTGCAAAGACTTTTTTGCTACCTGGGCCGCGTTGTTTTGGAGAATTTGTGCCTAATTTTTTAATGTAATCCCAAGGCATGACATCGGTTTCTTCTGGCTTTTCCAATTGAAAATGGTCATCTTCTAACCACCTTCTCATGGCTTGTGTATCGGCTAAAAACCAAGATTCCATTGCTTTACGGGCAATCACAACCAAATCAATATCTTTGTTACCAATCATTTTTTTACGTTCGGTAATACAAGGCACACACTCTTCTGGATCAAGATCAGCTAACACAACGATTTTATCCGGTTGTGCCTGTATCATTAATTTTTGCACGTATATTTCGATTTTTTGGCTACACAGATTCCTATTGCCACCCGCATCCACAACGTCATCAAGAATTTCTAAACCACATTCTTGTTTAGCCCAATTTTTAAAAGTGGCACTTTCGATTAATTTCTTATCTGAAACACCTTCGACAACAAAACCTACCTTTACCACGGCAAACCTCCCCCAAGCAAATTAGACAACCAAGCTTCATCTACACCCAAAGGGGCTAAGTCTGCTTGTTGTAAACGACCAGCAGCGGCAGATTTCATTTGGGTTCGACCCTTTTTTTTATCGACTAACCACAGTTCATTGAGCTTTAATTGACGTACAACCGATTCACTATGGGTAGTCATCCAGATAGGATTGGAATGAGAAGCCTGTTCACGAATCAAGTCAATCAATTCAAAAATAGCTTGAGGGTGCAAACCCCGTTCCGGCTCTTCAATTAAAGTCAAACCGTATCTAGGTGTATCCAAAACAGCCACTAACAAACTCAGTGCGTAAATGGTGCCATCTGACATAAGATGAGCAGGAAATTGTCTGCCTTGTTCTTTAAATGAAATGGTCGTGTTAATCGCTAAGTTTTGTCGCTCCGTTTTAATCTCTTGAATGCTGGGAACGACGGTTTCCATCCATTCTAAAATCGTTTCCCGTAAATTATCATCCTGTTCCAAACGCCGTAATACACTCGCCAGGTTGTAAGCGTTAGATTTTAACAGCGAAGCGTCTTGATTAGATTGCTCCTGATCCGGGGCTCTAAAAGGGTTATCAATGCGATAGATACTGATGTTTCTTAATAATGCACTTAATGGCAATCTTGGTATCGCAGATAGCCCTGAATACTCAAGCATCTCTCGAAAAGGATTAAATTCTTTAGGCAAATTGATGGCCAAACTCTCATTTCTAATGAGTGTCTTTTCTTGATTAATAAAAAGTTGTTCGTTGATTTCTGGAGCAGTATCTAACGAATTAATGATTAATTTGTATTGATACTGGGTATCAATTAAATTATCTTCCATCTTCGTGGGCAAAGTACACTCAATTTCAAACTCAAATCGCCGAGCATATTCTTCATTTTCTTGAATAGAATGAATATGCTCAAATCCGCCATGCCAACGCAGCGCATCTGTTATCCCATGACGCATAAAACGACTCACGAAATCCAGCGCATCAAAAAAATTACTTTTACCACTACCATTGGCACCCGCAAAGACAGAAAAATCATTAACCTGCCTTAATTCCAAGGACTCAATGCTTTTGAAATGAGATATCTTTAAAAATAGATTGCCGTTGTTTTGACTCACACTGTCATCTCCGCTAATTGTTGCCTAAAAGGTTCATTATTTTCACCGATATCTTGCGTCTGCACACATATCAACGTGCTGACATCTAAAAAACAAACAATGCCTGATAGAGATAATCGTGAAAATCATCATCTGAACGCCACTTTAACCCTATTTCTTGTAAACCACGGCGAATATGACGCTGTAAGACTTGGCCAAAACGTTTCTCATCTTCAAACAAATTTTCATTATGGAATACGCTTAAGAGGGCACAAATCGCATCCGTAAAATCGCGACAACCTAACTCATCCGCTGTTTGTCCTAAACCGGTGACTTGTTCTAAACGATATTCACTGCCTCGACTGTCCAAATGATCAAAGCTGTCATCTGGTGGGCTTGGCATTTGAAGTGATTTAGCCAGGGCAATACGTAAAACAGTCCATTTAGCCACTTGCTTTTGTGGCGTATTCAAACCGTAAAGACGAATAGCTTGAATCAATTCTTCATCTTGGGCATCCGTATAAATTTCTCCTGCCATGATTTATCTTCCAACATTAAACCTGTTTAAGTTCTTCGACATAAGCCGTTAAATAAATCTAAACGCTGTAAAGCGCATTTACCGGTAGTCCCTACAAACCCGTAATTGTTTTAAAAATCAATGATTTGTGTTATTTTATTCGATATATTTTGCCACGGAAAAACACGGAAAAACACGGAAATATTCCGTGCTTTTCCGTGTCATTCCGTGGCTTTTAATCATCCCAATTCTGTAATGATTACCCAATTCGCACTGTTTGAATACCTCCATAGGCAAAAGTTCCGTTCTAATAATATCTCCCCCTTTGCGTATTCCTGTTTCTGGAATATCAATAGGAAACGCTTCCAGTATTTCCCTTGAATGAGTGCTGGCAATCACCGTCATACCCGGATGTTCCCTTACAAGCTGTTTTAATAAGTTCAACAGAGCATGTTGCCAGCTAGAGTGTAAGTGTACATCAAGTTCATCAATAATAATCAAAGTGTTACGTGTCATGTGTGCGCCAATACGCAAAAACATTTGCACTAAGCTTTTCTCGCCACTACTTAACCGATCCAAACGATGTTTCTCAGTGCCATTTACCATAACAATGGCTTCTGGCGGGACACGTCTTATGCCATTGATATATTTATTTTTATCAAAAACCAGGTCATTAACGAGTTTGATTACTTTCTCAAAACGGTCATCGTCTAACCATTTAAGCCAAACTAAAAGATTGTCCAGTGATCGAGTCCAAGTACCGTCTTCTCTGGTAATCTCATGAACCGGATAATAACCCCATTTTTCCGGTTCAGTAATACCCCGTTCCATACTGGCGATTACTTCGATATCCCGATAAGCCGAAAAGTAGAGTAATGTGGGTAAGGAAAGGGTTGATTCTTCAAATCCTGCCGGGGATGAAGACATTTCAGCACGAATACGGCCTAATAAATCAGCTACAAACTTATCACTTTTACCAATACGTTCTAAATGTCCCAAGGCAAGGTAACGAAAACCCAAGCGATGCCAAGCCCTCGCACCGTATTTTTCTAGCTGCTTTTCACTCCAAATTTTCATGGCCGGTTGCTCTTCAGCTAAACTACCCGCCAATAGCGATAACACAACACAGTGTTTTTCTCCGCGCCAGTCTAATTTTACCCGTAAATCCCATTGAACTCGCCCCCTACCCTCATCTAAATCTTCATGCCCAAATCGATCCGGTTTGTCTTCTCCTAACAGAGACATGAGACAATACATTATATCCAGTATGGTGGTTTTGCCGCGGCCATTTTGCGACATCAATAAGAAAATATTACAAGGCTGATTTTCGGCATCAGTAAAATCAATTTCATAAGGCGATTCCCGAAAAGGCCCGATATTTTCGATAGTCAACCAAAGGGGTTCAAAAGCTTCAATAAAAAAATCGTCTTTTATCATCAGTATCCTCATAAAAAATAGCGTTATTGTGTTGAACCGAAGTCACCTATATATATTGCTTGTTCTTTGACTTCAGTCGTATCACCTTGAGCATTATATAAGCAATATTCTTTGTAAATATAAGGTTTTAATTGTTCATATTTACGCACATCTAATTCAGAATCTGTTGGCAAAATAATCACTTGTTGAGCCACATTTGGATAATATTGCCTGAGTAGATTATTTTGATGTTCTCGATCAATACGTGCTAAAGGGGTATCAATAATCAGAGGAATATTTTTCCCGGAGACTTCTTTCAAAGCCCACAATAGCGTCGTAGCAATCAACTGCCTCATGCCCGAAGAGAAATTATTGATGCCCAGAGCATACCCTTCCGCGTTTTCATAGCGAAGCTCAAAATCAGAAGTCACGCGAATATGGTGAATCATCTTGTGTGCCGTCATTAAGATCGGAAAATAATGGTTAATCGCTTGTTCTATTTCTTTTTTCCGTTTATCTTTCAATCTGTCTTTGAATTGACTGAAAAAATCTCGCAGTGCTTTAGCCAGTTCGACTTTTTGACGAGTCTGTTCGTTCAAGTTGACTTGTTCTTGTTGTTGTCTGATGGCCGCTTTTTGCTTGCTGATTTCTGTTTCTAGGCCCTTCATTTCACTGAGTAGCTTTTTAAATTCGGCTTTTTGATTAATCAATTCATTTTGATATTTTTTTTGTTCTACCTTATGTTGCTGATAGCGAGTCCGTTCATCAGCAGATAAACCACTGATAGTATCTAACTTTTCATCAATTTTGATTAACTGGGTTTTAATTTGCTGCAACCTGGGTAACTCATTTATCCGTTCTTGCAAAACTTCTTCAAGTGTATAACGTTGCAATTGTCCCAAAATTGACTTAATACGTGAAGGTTCTAAACGTAACACCGTCTCAAGCGGGATTGAATTAGAAATCAGCTTGTTCTGTAATAAGTGAACCAGACGATCTTGATAAAAATGTCTTTGTTGATCGTCTAACGGGGTTTTAGGATAAGGCGGCTTATCAAACAACTCATGAGGTAAACTGGCTACCAACTCTTTTAACAAGTGATCAGCCTGAGTGTGACTTCGAGTCTCAAGCAATTCGCTTAACTGAGTCAAGGTTCTTTTTACCAAGTTAAGATTAGCTAATAAAGGTATATCTCGTGGCAAGGTTTCAGCTATTTTAGTTTGAAGTTCTACTCGTTGTTCTTCAAGCCGTAGCTGATCCTGCTTCAGGAGAAGCTCATCACGTTGATAACGAAAAGCTTGCATCCTATCAATAACACGTTCCAATTGCTGAATACGTTCTTCTAACTCCTCAATCTTAGCACCCATATCACGGCTTAAGTGTTCTTTAGTCGTGTATTGTATGTCCAAGGATTCTAACTCGCTTTCCAGTTTGCTTAATTCGGTTAGCGTTTTTTCATCTAAAGCCTCACGTTTCCAGTCAATGATCACTTTACTCAAATAATCACGCAAGGTATTGATAGGTGAAATATTCAGTAAGCGTTCTATATGCTGTTGTTGGATGACAGCATTCGCTTCAGCAAGTTCTTGTATTTTCTCACCATCAAAGAAAAAAAACGGCAAATAATCAAGGGGCAAACGTTCATTAAGAAAATCTTGCGCTTTATGACTATCCGTTATCCTTTCTTCGAGAAAGCTGGCTTTTATAATGAGTTCATTATGAACCTTCTCACCCTTGATTACCCAACAACGAGAAACTTGCACCTCTCCTAATTCTTCCTGCCAAATAATCTGAATACCGCATTGGTTTAGGCCCTCAACATACGCCCGGCGATTCATCATACCTAACCACTCCTCGCCCGCCCCTAATACATATTGACGTTCAGACAGCATACGCCCTCGCTGTACAGAGCGACGTAAGGATTCTGTGACACCCCCAAATAATAATTTGACACTGTTCAAGAGGCTGGTTTTGCCAAAACCATTGCGGCCAGAAATCAGAACAATATTACGGCCTTCAGAAGGTTTGCGTAGATCAAAAACCTGTTCACCGTAATAGGAAAACAGATTATAGATTTTGATTTCATCAAAAATCATGAGTTGAGTTCTTTTTGGGTAACAGCATTTTCTATGATCAGTTTAATATCTCGTTTTAAATTTTCCTTACTCCCATACACATCTAAGGAGGGATATTTTTGAATGACTAAATCAAGTAGTTCTGCTATCCAAGCTTCTTGTAAATCAAAACTTGGCAGAAGTTCTTTTATTAATGCTTCTATTTCAGGTGTGTCAAACATCAGTTATCAGTTATCAGTTATCAGTTATCAGCAAACAATGAATCGGCTAAAATTGATAATCATAAGCCGATTGATGGCAATTTTCTCTTTAATAGCTTTGCAACAATTCCTAAAGGTATTATTAAATTCAAAAATGGTATGATAATCCAATACCATTCAAAATGCTTTAACATTGGCCCATTTGCTAATGAATTATGAATTTTTAGGCCCTCTGATAATTGTCATTTAAGTGAAAAAGCAATACGTTATAAAATGAATAACCTTTAAACATTACCTAAAAAACCATTCCCCCCAATCGAACCCTGTGGAGGGGCGATGCCATTAGATTCCAAATTTTATATTGAACGGCAAGTTGATCAAGATTTTCAAACGGCGATTCAACGCCGTGATAGCATCGTGTTGCTAAAAGGCCCTCGGCAAGTGGCGCATTTCCAAAAAAAGGGTCATCAAGATAGATCAATTTTGAAGGCTCGCTTTTCGTTTCTGTTATTTTGCGGCCTTTTTTTCGTTCCAAATTTATTTTGCTTCGGCCTGATTAAGATTGATAATGACTTTTTTTGACCCATTTTACCTCACGCCAAGTCGCAAAGACGAAAAGTGTTAAAAATCAATTACTTAGCGTTATTAGCGGCTTTGCGTGAGCTAAATAGAACAGAATTAAAAAAATTCCTGATTATAACTTGTTTTCGTTCCAACTTTTTCGCGCCAAAAGTTTTGTAAAACGGATACAAATTTGCGTTCAAACTTTAGTTTGAATTGGGGTTATTTGAAAAAGCATTTCTTGTCATTTTGTGAAACGACAGAACTGACAAGTTTTAAAAACCTGTCATCTGCTCAAAAAGTTCGTAGGGTGATTAGCCGTTAGGCGTAATCCACCAACTTGATTTAAAGGTGAACGAATGCCATTCTACTTATTAGAAACAATCCATGAACTCGCCCAAGATGAAAACAACATCATCCTATTAGGACGAAAAGTTGAAATTGATGTGGCTAACCTTGGCTATTTTAAGGCTGATGTGGCGGCTTGTATCAAAAATCTATGGCCGTCAGATTTCCATAAGACTATCCACTATGAGAATACCAAATTAACTTTTGACGTTTATAAAGGTAAATGTCTCTCTCCTTCAGGGGAATACGAGGAAGTTTATATGAAGTTGAAACTGGCTTGTAAAGGTGAAATTTGTGTTGAAATCGGTTCTTTTCATCTTTGATAGTGGAAAGTTGAATGAGGTAATTTGTTATGACTCCAGAGAAAATCTTATGCCCTGTGTGTGAAAAGGGTGAAATAATTTTTAAAAAGGGCCCATCGTCTTTCTGCTATAAAGGACATGATTTTACGTTAGAAGACTTGGAATATTGTGAATGTCTCGCTTGTCAGTATGAAATCATCCTACCTGAGCAAAGCACACGCAATGAAGCCCGCATCCGTGATGAACATAGAAAAATAGACGGGCTTCTCACCCGTGCTGAGATTAGCGAATTAAGAAAACGGTTAAAGATTACTCAAAACCAAGCGGCGCAAATATTTGGTGAACGTGTCAATGCGTTTTCAAAATATGAAAGTGGAGAGGCCACCCAAAATCAGGCAATGGATA
>JAYQWI020001439.1:0-10754 GCA_035871815.2 Candidatus Parabeggiatoa communis | reverse complement strand
CGATCCGACACCGTTGAATAACGCTTGCGCCATAGTTACCTAATCTATGGTATTCCATAGTATGGAACTAACAGAGGGCTGAGAATAATCAGCAGCAGTTAGATAGGTGAATCACACCCTGGGATGTTTGATCCAGTCCCGCAGCGAAGTGGTTAAGTATTAAGGGTAGCGTTCACTAAAAGGTGTACTTAACGTAAAAACCCTATTTAACAGTCTCAAGGATCACTTTACGTCCCATAAAGGACGAGCTTAAAGCTATTTGGTCAGTACGATTTCTGTACTGATCACCTTTTCATCACAACCATTAAGACTAACATAATAGTATTTAGTGCTATTGAATTCCATAAAATACGATTAAATCAGTGAATAAACACAATACCTTTTCGTTCCTGTCAAAAAGGGTTCACTCAAGCCCCAATCAAACACTTGTCGCTAAATCGCATTCTAGGTTATGCAGAGGACATGGCCTCTGACGGCTATTATTTCCTTATGTTATGTATGGAATACGATCACACCTACACTCGTTCATTCGCTATCACATACCCACACCTTGCGCCAGTCAGCTTTTGACTTGTTGCTTTTGGTTTGCCTAAAGCTTTGGACTCCAATAACCCTTGTTGACCCTATGGAAAAATCACTATTCTCTAAATCCGTTTGTTTTTACACACAAAAGCCCATTCCGAGAACACAATTCGCACTTAACGAAGTTGACCTTCGGTTCATAATTCACAATTCACAATTCTGACCACTTACAGCAAAAATTTTTCCGATCTCTATTGGGTGGAACCCAGACTTTTCGGGTGACTCTTCTATCTATTTCTATAAATCCCACGTTTTCTATCTATTAATTGTAAATTAATAATTATGAATAACGATTTTACTTGGATATAATCGAATTACCCAAGCAAAAACGTTCCTCTACAGGTTCCCCTTTTCACCTAAAGATTTGGGTAGTCCCTTTAAACGATGCCAATATTTAATAAATGACTCAAATTAGAATTTTATTTTGTTTTACCCATTCTCTGACCGCTTCAAGCTTCGAGAAGCTTCGGTATACAAAGTATGTCACCCCTGAAGCATTGATTTCCAAGAACTACCTAAATTTGAAATCAACACCTCAAAATTCTACTAAACAGAACAATGAATTTAACCGAACTTAAAAAACAAACGGCTACAGATCTGATTAAAATGGCCCAAGATCTGAACTTAGAAGGAACAGCGCGTTCACGTAAACAGGATGTTATTTTTGCTCTTTTGAAAGCACACGCTAAAAAAGGCGAAGATATTTATGGGGACGGTGTCTTGGAAATTTTGCAAGATGGCTTTGGTTTTCTACGTTCTGCGGATAGTTCTTACCTCGCTGGCCCGGATGATATTTACGTCTCCCCCAGTCAAATTCGCCGCTTTAACCTGCGGACGGGCGACACCGTTTCTGGTAAAATCCGTCCGCCTAAAGAAGGAGAACGCTATTTTGCCCTCTTGAAAGTCAGTGAAATTAATTTTGAATTACCAGAACAAGCCAAAAACAAAGTCTTGTTTGAAAATCTAACACCCCTTTTTGCCAACTGCAGACTCTCATTGGAAATCGGCAATGGTAGCACGGAAGATTTAACGCCGCGTATCATTGATTTAATTTCCCCGATAGGAAAAGGCCAACGTGGTTTAATCGTCTCCCCTCCTAAATCGGGAAAGACTATGATGTTACAAAACATCGCCCAATCTATTGCCGCCAATCATCCAGAATGTTATTTAATTGTCTTGCTAATTGATGAACGTCCAGAAGAAGTCACGGAAATGATGCGTTCAGTACATGGTGATGTGATTTCAAGCACATTTGATGAACCGGCTACCCGTCATGTACAAGTAGCCGAAATGGTGATTGAAAAAGCTAAACGCTTAGTTGAACACAAACGGAATGCTGTGATTTTACTTGATTCCATCACCCGTTTAGCTCGCGCTTACAACACGGTGGTGCCCACTTCAGGTAAAGTCCTCACAGGCGGTGTTGATGCTAATGCCTTACACCGTCCTAAGCGTTTTTTCGGAGCGGCACGCAATATTGAGGAAGGCGGTAGCCTAACCATTATAGCAACCGCCCTAATTGATACCGGATCACGCATGGATGATGTGATTTATGAAGAATTTAAAGGCACAGGCAATAATGAAATTCACCTAGATCGTAAGATCGCCGAAAAACGCATTTACCCCGCCATCAACATCAATCGTTCTGGTACCCGCCGCGAAGAATTACTCACCTCCCCAGATGAACTCCAAAAAACCTGGATTTTACGCAAATTACTTCATCCGATGGACGAAATTGCCGCGATGGAGTTTTTATTGGATCGTCTCAAAGTCACAAAAACTAATAATGAATTTTTTGAATCCATGAAACGTTGATTTCAGTTATCAGTCAACCATGACACCCCAAAAACTGAAATTGAATGTGATAATTGATAATTGATAACTGATAACTGTTCATGGCTGTAAATCGTGTTATTTCTGTCATCATTGTTAATTTCAATGGTGGTGAATTATTGACCGAATCTGTGCGTTCCGTATTGGCTTCTACCATCCCGGTAACAGTCCATGTCATCGATAATGCTTCACAAGATGACAGTCTGCAAATATTGCAGCAAGCCATCAAACATGATAAACGGGTGCAGATTATCAAAAATGCTAATAATCTTGGCTTTGCACGCGCTGCCAATCTGGCATTACCTTATACTACCGGTGAATATCTGCTTTTCCTCAATCCTGATTGCCTCATTTGTCCCGATACATTGGCACTTTTTGCGGAAACGATGGACAAATACCCACAGGCAGGTATGGCAGGGGGATTAGTACACAATCCTGATGGTTCAGAGCAAGCCGGTTCTCGGCGATCTATACCCACACCCTGGCGGACACTTGTACGGGTATTTCATCTTGATAAACTTTTTCCCAATTCAAAACGTTTTAAAAGTTTTGTGTTGACTGGTCACCCCTTACCAGAGAATCCCATAGAAATTGAGGGTATTTCAGGCGCTTGTATGTTTGTTCGACGAACAGCCCTAGAAACAGTCGGGCCTATGGACGAAGCATACTTTTTACACTGCGAAGATTTGGATTGGTTTATGCGCTTTCGTGCCCAACACTTTACTATCTTGTTTATTCCTGAAATTGAAGTGGTACACGTCAAAGGCGTATGTAGTCGTAATCGCCCAATCATAACGCTGTGGTATAAACACCGAGGAATGGTACGATTTTATCGTAAATTTTTTCGACACCAATATCCAAGGTTACTTTTTTTGTGCGTGATACTGGCCGTGTGGGTACGTTTCGTTCTCCTGACTATAAGGACTTTGATACGTTCTGAGTGATTGTCAATTATGATTTGTGATTTGTTATTTATGATTTATGATTTGTGATTTGTGATTTGTGATTTGTGAATGAATAACGCCGTTTGTACGAAAGGTATCACGGCCAAAGGTGAATCGTGAATTGTTTCCAGATGGTCAATTTTATTAAGTGTGAATTATGATTTGTGAATAAATAACGTCGTTTGCACGACATTTTTCACGGCCAAAGAAGTACGTTTTATATACAAGCGACTTCTTTTATATTTTTTATTCAAAGGTTTATTGGGTTAATGAACGATCAGAGCTGAATAGAGTGTAAGACAAATTTATCAGGCTAGATTAAGCAGGGCACTGTGTGGAACTGGGTTCAGTCAAACCGCTACCCATCTAGCCATGTCTTTCTTATGATGACAACGCAATTAACCAAATTTTCCCACGGCAAGAAGTTGTTTGATTTCTTTTATGTCTGTCCATTGAATTTGTTGCCTCGTTTGGTTTTCCATATAACTTCGTAATGTCTCATTTATGTGTGTTTTTTCATCTCCCTGTTTTGCAAACCAATTGAGTACATCCGCGTCCAATTGTAAGGTTACGGATATCTGTTCACAGGGCAAGCTATTTTTCTGATGATCACGCATTGGTCTAACTCCTTATATCACTACTTAGATAATCAATTTCATTAAGCAAGTTATACCCGTCATACACTTACAGTTCTCCTACCTATTTTAATCAAATCAAAAATATAATATTGCCAAGGCTTCTTTGCCTTAATCATGCCATTATTAATATGCCATTGGCCATTCACTTGTCAAGTCTAAAAATTAGCGAAGCTTATTAACTCGACAATGTCACATTCGAGCAATGTTCGATCTTCAAGTTTTTGCGCGCAAAAACTTGAAGATCGAACGTAGAATCAATCATTTCATTACCCTACGTGATATGGGAAATGTGACATTGTCAAATTAATTCACTCATGCGAATACCAATGAACACTGTTCATTAACAATCAAAGCGTTATCAAATCAGTTGATCCGTCAGGCTATTTGTAACACTCTAATTTGATTTTAAATGATTCTATGTTTATAACGCCCCCTCAAAAGTTTTTTTAAGTGTATAATAGTCCAGTGAAAAAATGATGACTTCTTTATGAGTCATTACTGAGACTGCACCAAGCCCTCACTTAAACTTCTTCTAAAATCAGAAAATGATGGTGGAAGAAGCCAACCACAGAATAAAACTGATTTCCCTTAATTTATCAGTGAATGGCTCCGTTTAATCTGTATTCTATCCATAACCACATCTAACCATAGAGCTAAAAGCAAATAGCTATGCGCTATTTGCCAATAAATCTATTGGAAACAAATGTTTAGTGAAGCCTACCTTTGGTTAGCTTAGCTAATAGCGAATTATTTTTTTTTATTGAGATTATTGAGTGTGATAACCAAACTGCGTAACATTGCTATTATTGCCCACGTTGATCACGGCAAAACCACCCTTGTTGATAAACTCCTGCAACAATCGGGTACATTAGGTGAACGTCATACCAATATTGAACGGGTGATGGATTCTAACGAGTTAGAAAAAGAACGCGGCATTACCATTTTATCCAAAAATACCGCTATTCGTTGGCAGGATTACCGAATTAATATTGTCGATACCCCCGGACATGCTGATTTTGGAGGTGAAGTTGAGCGCGTGTTATCAATGGTTGATTCCGTGCTATTGCTGGTTGACGCGGTAGAAGGCCCTATGCCACAAACCCGCTTTGTTACCCAAAAAGCTTTAGCGCGTGGTTTACGTCCCATTGTAGTGATTAACAAAATTGATCGCGATGGCGCACGACCCAACTGGGTACTCGATCAAACTTTTGAACTCTTTGATCGTTTAGGCGCTGACGACGCACAACTAGACTTTCCCGTGATTTATGCTTCAGCATTAAACGGTTATGCCAATTTAGAGAGCGATGTGCGCGAAGGAGATATGTCGCCCTTGTTTGAGGCCATAATCAAACATGTACCGATTCCTGATGTCGATCCGGATGAACCCTTTCAATTACAAATCAGTGCGCTGGATTACTCCAGTTATGTTGGTGTGATTGGTATAGGACGGATTAATAGTGGACGGATTAAAACCAACACACCGGTCGTTATCGTGGATGTCGAAGGCAAGAAACGTCAAGGGCGCGTCTTACAAGTACTCGGTTTTCATGGCCTAGAACGAATCGAATGTCCACAAGCTAACGCAGGCGACATTATCGCCTTTACCGGTATAGATCAATTAAACATCTCTGACACACTGTGCGATCCTGAACATGTTGTCCCCTTACCCGCTTTGACCGTTGATGAACCCACCGTCAGTATGACTTTTCAAATCAACACCTCACCCTTCGCGGGAAAAGAAGGCAAATACATTACCTCTCGCCAAATTCGGGAACGTCTACAGCGCGAATTGCTGCATAATGTAGCTTTACGTGTTACTGATATGGAGGATCCGGATAAATTTCTTGTATCAGGACGTGGAGAATTACATCTGGGGATTTTGATTGAAAACATGCGTCGTGAAGGCTACGAACTGGCCGTTTCTCGTCCTCAAGTGATTCTCAAAGAGATTGACAATGTGAGTTGCGAACCTTATGAAAGTCTCACCATAGATGTTGAACAAATCCACCAAGGCTCTGTCATGGAACTGTTGGGTTCGCGTAAAGCGGAATTGGTGAATATGCAGCCTGATGGAAAAGGCCGAGTGCGTCTTGACTTTATCATTCCAGCACGCGCCCTCATTGGATTTCGCACCGATTTTTTAACCGCCACTTCTGGCACAGGATTACTCTATCACGTCTTTGAACGTTATGCTCCCGTCAAACCCGGCACAATTGGGCAACGTATCAACGGTGTTTTAGTTTCAAAAGGCGAGGGTAAAAGCTTAGGTTACGCACTGTTTAACTTACAAGAACGAGGTCGCTTATTAATAGGGCATGCTGAAGAAGTTTATGAAGGCATGATTATCGGCATCCACTCACGCAGCAACGATTTAGTGGTCAACCCACTTAAAGCAAAGCAATTAACCAATATTCGCGCCGCTGGAACCGACGAAAACATCCTACTCACCCCCCCTATTCGGATGAGCTTAGAACAGGCCATTGAATTTATTGACGACGATGAATTAGTAGAAGTAACACCCAAAAAGATACGTTTGCGTAAACAGTTCCTAAAAGAACACGAACGCAAAAAGCGGATTGTGCGAACAGTTTGAGGTAGGTGATTTGTAGGGGTGGGCAATCGGGCACTCTATCTTTAAGGTAAAATACGAGAATATCAAAGCCCCACCCTCCTCCAAAATGGAACAAGGGTAAAAAAATTATTGTAGAACTTTTTGACTACTTCAAATCCAGTGTCAAAAACTTTAATAAAAACGATAGTTTAGAATCTACATCATGAAGACTTCTTTGAATGCAAATTAGTATGAGTCGCTTAATTCTTTCAGCTTATGTGTATCAATCAGCGATGTGGAAATTTGATTTGATTGGTTAATTATACAATAGAATGGATAAGCTATTATTTGGTGACTCTCTAAGTAAATGAGAAGGATATTTTTCAAAAACACCTCATTTTCCTTAAAGGGGAAATGAGCAGGTGAATTTAGGTTTAGGGGTATGGCTTTAGCCATACCCATTCATCTGATAAACTCTCCTCTTTTTCATTCCATCTTAGTAAGGTATTTTATCATGCAACATCCTATTTATCGTTCTCACCTGTTCTTATTCCTATTTTTTTCGCTAACATTTCCCCCCGCTTTTGCCTATGATGATCCCACTACAATTGTTGAGGAGGCTATTGACTACTGGCGCGATGCCTCGTCTGATTCAGTATCAGACATGACAATCCACCGTAGCGATTGGGAACGCACGATGACTATGCGCGTGTGGACACGGGGTATGAAAGATGCCTTGGTACGGGTGCTCAAACCCAAAAAGGATAAGGGTAACGCTACCCTGACTCAAAATGACAAAATGTGGACTTTTTCCCCTAAAACCAACCGCATCATCAAAATCCCATCCAGTATGATGAACCAAAGCTGGATGGGCTCGGATTTCTCCAATAACGATGTCGCTAAGGCCGACAATTTACTCAAACACTACACACACACGCTTGTGGGTACCGAAACCCATGAGGGGCAACGGGTGTTTGTTATAAAAGCCGTGCCGTTTGAAGAGGCTCCCGTCGTCTGGGGTTTTGAGGTTGTCAAAGTGCGCGCCGATCACCTGCTTTTAGAACAGGCTTTCTATGATCAAGATAATCTGTTGGTCAAGAAAATGGAAACACGGGAGATTGAGAAGAGGGGCGGCAAACTGATTGCGACGATTCAACGCATGCAAAAAATCGAAACGCCTGATGAATGGACAGAAATTGTGGTGAAAGAGGCAGAATTTAAAATCAATGTGTCTGACAGTCTGTTTACGCTATCCAATCTGCGTAATCCACGATAATTTATAAAGCAAAAAAAACCCCTTGTTAAAGAAACAAGGGGTTTAAAAAACGAAAATGTTAGGTTGTTGATAGCTTTTAAGTTATGAAGCTCAAACTAACATAAACAAAAAACTTACTTGCACGCCTTACAGCCACAAACGGACATTTTCCCTTCTACTGTGGTCCACCATTGACCATTCCACCCACCTTGTGAATAGCAGGTTTTAGAACATTTCGTTTCAGCATCAGCCTGATTCCAAATGGGACCTGCTTCGATATTGCAACCGCCAGTTTGGACACATTCACAAACAGACATTTTACCCCACTTGATGGTCCACCAACCCCCTTTACCACCTATCAGTTTGTTGAAAATAGCACCACGTCTCATAGTACTTTGGCACTGGGGTCATTGAATGGGATTGATTAAAATCAATTTTGACGCAAAAATAATATAAAAAAAGTCAAAATTTCAGATTTTCAATCATCTCGACAAATAGGGGCTTGAAATTGAAGCTTTACAACGAAACTACCCCAGTCCCGAATAATCGGAATAACGAAAATTATAATTATTTTTCAGATCAACGAACAATGGTTGCTGACTGGTGAAAGGGCGAACTACCGCCAACCAAAACACTACCCGACAGTTGAAAAATTCAATATGGAAACAAATGAACAGGAACAGAAATTGAATGTCAACCTGAGAGCCTGTTTTTAAAGTTCAAAAATCAATCACTTATAAAGTTTGGCTTATATATAAATCAATAAGTTAAGTCAAGTTTTAAAACAGGCTCTTAGGTTTTGACTTCACCATTCACCATTCTGCTCCCTATCATAAAAAATGCTTCCAATCTCTATTGGTTCCGAGCATTATTGAGAGTCTCAATATGAAAAAATTAACCTTTTCAGTTGTCAGTTGTCAGTTATTGTTAGGATTTTATCAATGCTATGCCATTGATTTACCGGCTGTACATCCGAATCTGATCGAAGAAAACGGTCATCTCGTTTTTGTAGACAAGCAGGAGAAGTACTCTGTCAGGCCCGTTGACACAAAATATACAATTGAGCAATTGGTAGGGAACCCAATTGGGACAGATAGTGGTCTTCAATTCAATTTTGGTCACCTAAATGGCAGACTTTATTATGGCTTTATCAAACAGGGGGATGGGCGCTATCCACAACCGGTGTTCTATAAACTTTTTTCGCCTATTATCAATGGTCAAACCAGTATTGATATTTTAGGTTATCTTGGTGGTAAGTACGATATGATCGGTTGGGAAGAATCTGGGCGAGGTACATTGGGTTATCGGGTGGTCACACAAGAAGGGGCGATGCTCTATGATGGGAAGATCGCTTTTACCGGTAAAAGCCCATTTGAGGTTAACCTGGCCTCTATTGTAGAAGGGCCTTTTATCAATCTGGCTGAAGAGGGTTCTTTTCATGAGACTGTCCGCGTTTCTTTTGAAACCTTGAATGAGACAATAGCGACTGTTGTGGTTCACGAGACAACAGATCAAACCACTGTTCATACCTTTACAGACGATATACCGGCTACCCATCACGAGATCACTTTGTTTGCTTTGAGGCCTGATACGGTTTATTCATACACGGTGAAAACCAGCCGTAAGAATCAGTTTTATACTGAAAGCTATTCTTTTAAAACGGCTCCCCTGCCTGGAAGCAGAAAGCCCTTTTCTTTCGCTTACGCGAGTGATTCACGGGAGGCTCAGGGGGGAGGAGAGCGAAACATGGCAGGAACGAATAGCTATATCATGAAAAAGATTGCGGCCCTTGTCAGTTTCAAAAAGGCGGTTTTCATGCAATTTACGGGGGATATGATTAATGGTTATTCGGATAGCATTGAACAAACCAAGGTAGAATATCGTAACTGGAAACGGGTTATTGAACCCTTCGCGCATTATAGCCCTATTGTTGCTGGGATCGGTAATCATGAAGCGGTTACGCACAAATTTAAAAAGCCTGTTGGATGGGATATCGCTATAGATCGTTTCCCTTATGACACGGATTCTGCTGAGGCTGTATTTGCCAGTCAGTTTGTCAATCCCATTAATGGGCCTGACAGTGAAGATGGTACCTCTTATGATCCTAATCCTAATCAACGGGATTTTCCCAGCTACCAGGAAAACGTTTTTTACTACATTTACGACAATGTCGCGATGATTGTCTTAAATTCCGATTACTGGTATGCGCCTTCGCTGGAAATCTTCCCTGAAATCTGCGGCAATCTTCATGGTTATATGATGGATAAGCAGTTGGCATGGTTAGAGGCAACGCTGGCTACTTTGGATGCCGATAATAATATTGATTTTGTGTTTGTGACTCATCACACGCCCGCTTTTCCAAACGGCGGGCATGTCGAGAGTGATATGTGGTATGGTGGCAACAACACGCTTCGTGCTGTTGTTAAACACAGTGCGGATGGCGATAATTTGATAGAACGGGGCATTATTGAGCAAAGAGATCACTATTTGAAAATGATTATGAAAAGTCAAAAAGTGATCGCCTTTTTAACGGGCGATGAACATAACTTCAATGTGCTGAAGATTGATAAGCGGGCTAATATTTATCCTCAGGGTTGGGATAAAGAAGATATTCGGCAAAGCCCTCATTTTCGTCCGATGTATCAGGTGAACAATGGTGCGGCCGGCGCACCCTATTATGCTCAAGAAGAAACGCCTTGGCGTTCGCATGTACAAAGCTTCACGACTCAAAATGCCGTTGTTTTCTTCCATGTTCATGGTAAGTCAATCAAAATGGAAGTCTTAAATCCAGATACGTTGGATACGATCTGGCCGTCGCGTGATTTGTGATACTCCTTTAGAGTGCAAACTTTAGTTTGCTTGGAGTGCAAACTTTAGTTTGCTTGGAGTGCAAACTTTAGTTTGCTTGGAGTGCAAACTTTAGTTTGCTTGGAGTGCAAACTTTAGTTTGC
>JAYQWI020001438.1:0-1772 GCA_035871815.2 Candidatus Parabeggiatoa communis | reverse complement strand
TCACGGTTTCTTCATGGACAACCGTTCGATAAGATTCTGTTAAGCCTGCTTTATTATCAACATCCCAACCTAATGCGCTAAAAAACGGATTGATAAAATCAATGCGAGTTTGCGTTTCGTTATAGTCAGCCAGTTGCTCCGGCTCTCGTTTCTTAGAAAAGCGTTCTTGTAATTTTTTGATTTTATTATTATGCATTTAAGCCCCTTTTTCCACAATATCAATCTCTTTCGTTGTTAAGTCGTACAAGTGATAGACTAATTGATCAATTTGTTTATCAGTTGCGGCAATCCGGCGTTCAATGATTTTCATTGTATGGGGATCGTTGTTAGCCGCCCGTTGTTTGTTGAGTGCGAGCATTTGTTCAACCCATTCTACCAATTGATCATGATTCGCTTTGTCAGTTGGGTTGTCAAAGTCGATAGTGCGAATGGGCAGTTTTCCAAAATATTGTTTTGTACACGTTATCCATCCGCCACGAAACAAATTACTAATTGATTTTAGATACCAAAATAGCAACTTTGAATTTAACAATCCTAGAATATATTGGGGTAAAAACAGACTTTGATTAGCGATTGCAATACTAAATCCACCACTTGCCATCAAACAATACTTTTTGATGTCTTCTGGGAGTTGTGTAAATAAACCCTTATTGGCAAGTAAGGGCACTATTAATTGTGCAGAATCATGAACAGCTAGATTTCTAGGAGCACTAAAGGCGTACCAACTTTGATATTGTTTTCTTTGTTCCAAAATCTTTTTATGCGAATAAAGATATTGAAAGGCTTTAGGAAAATGAGTCTTGATATCCTCTTCTGAGAGGAGTTCAAAACGGTTATTTTTGACACGATACGGAAAAATGATCACTTTTTCCTGTTTAGGCAAAAATTGATAACGAGTAAAATCTGTCGCAAATAGAGGATAGCGTAAAATGGTTTTCTCAATTTCGATTTTTTCCCCTTCTTTCGTTAAGTATTGATTGGGGGTTGCAGCATATTTCAAAATAAATATATCGTCATTTCCAGTGCTTGAACCACGACTTATCATTGTCGGTAGCTCAAGCAATGGTATAGTCTTTTGCTTTATTTTAGCAAATAAATCGGCTTTTGGCTTATCCATCATTAACCAAGGTTTCTCACTTAAAGAATGGGAAGGATAAGTGAGCAATTTTAAATGACTCAAACTGCTCGGAGAAGGCTCAGATTTCGCATATTCAAAAGAGGGCGAATGCTCGCTTGATAAAAAGAGTAGACAAGTATAAGTCGTCGCTTGTTCAAATACTTGCATCGCGCCAAAATCAATAAGGTGAACTAATGCCTCTTGTTCTGAAATAAGTTGACGAAGTTTCTCACCATAATCAGTTAATAAAAATTTATGAGGCAAAATAAAACCTAAATAGCCCTTGTTATTAAGCAGATTCAATCCTTTTTCAACGAAAACCACATAAATATCATAATTACCTTTGCTGGCCGCAAGGTAATGTTCCTTATAAAATTCGACTTCCAAAGGTGTCCATTCTTTCAAAGTTTGAATGCGAACATAGGGCGGATTCCCAATCACAGCATCAAATCCCCCAGCTTGCATCACGTCAAGAAATTCATTTTCCCAATCAAAAGCATTGACGCGATACTGCGTTTCTTCATCTATCAAGGCGAGTTGTTTCCCTTGATAAAAATCCTGCCCAATCAATGAATTACCACATTTGATGTTATTGTTGATATCGGGTAAAACCCGTTCTTTAAACAAAGAGAGTTGTGAAATGACACTTTTTTCA
>JAYQWI020001437.1:0-1472 GCA_035871815.2 Candidatus Parabeggiatoa communis | reverse complement strand
GAATCTCACCCCCCTTACCTTTTACTATCATATTAATGGTGTAGATGCCTTCTTCAGATGGTAGTGACAAGCTTGACTTCTTTCCTGTGGATTCAGCAACGACTTCTCCCTTCTCATTAATCGCCTGCCATGTGATATCGTCATCGTCAATATCACCGAATTCTTCAGTTAATTGACTGGCATCCAGTTTGACAACATTCGGATCGTCTTCAGAGGCTGAGACGGTTACCTTTTCAGGTTCGATAGGGGGGAGTGCTGGCTGTATACCACCTAGGCCACCTGGGCCACTTACCGTTGCAATCTTTTCGGCTGTCGTTGTTTGACCATTTTTGTCCTTGCCAGTGAGATCAATAGTGCGTTCACCCGGCGTCTTGAACAAAAAGCTGGTTTGTCTGCCGTAGGCTATTTCGCCAGTTGAGGCCTTCCATTCGTATTCCACCACACCGGGAATCTCTGCGACACTGAGCGTCACTTGTTTCACGGTTTGTCTCTTACTATCAGTGAATAACTGCTCTTCTGGTTCTTTATCAAGGGAGGGGAGCGCGGGTGCCAGCGCAGATGGTTTCACACTGACTGTCGCGACATTTTCCTTGGTGCTTGTCAACCCCTTTTTGTCTGTGATAGTCAAATCAACGCTATGCTCCCCCGGTTCTTTGAACAACATCGTGGGCTTTTGGCCATAATAAACATCGCCACTGGAGGTGGTCCATTTGTACTCAGTGATATCAGGATTATCACCCGCATCCAAGGTGATCTGTTTCCCTTCTGTCAAACCTTCACCTTCTGTGACGATCTCATTCACCACATTCACAGAGGGTGGAGTTGGGGGTGTGGGTTCATCGATGATTGTCACGGGTTTGGACTTCACAAGCACTGTGGTTACCGTTTCATGACTCCCATTGGGCCCTATCACTTTCAAGGTGATGACGTGAGTTCCCTGGTTTTCAATCCACATATTGGTCAGTTTACCCTTGGCTATATCACCACTGGTAGATGTCCACAGGTATTCCTCAATCTTCCCCTGCGAGTCGCTCGCATCCAAAGCCAGCTTTAAGGGCGCCGTTCCTTCGGTTGGCGTGATGTTGGCTACCGCAACAGGGGGGTCATGTTCTTCGAGCGGCTTTTTGACAACCACAGTGGTTGAATCCGTAGCCGTTAGGCCATTTTGATCAGTTATTGTTAAAGTGATCGGGTGACTCCCCGCTTCAAGCAATAAACTGACTTTCCGACCATATAAAATACCTTGAGGCGTTTCCCAAGTATAGGCCGTGAGCTTGCCTGTTGAATCACTGGCATCCAGCGTCACGTTTAAGGGCGCAAAACCGTCAGCCGGTGAAGCCTTGGCCACGGCGACGGGTTCATCTACTGGCCCACTTTTAGGTTTGACAATTATCTTGGTTTCAGTGCGATTCTCATGGCCGTATTTATCCGTTACGGTCAATGTGATGGTATAGTCACCCGCTTCATCAAAC
>JAYQWI020001436.1:0-4191 GCA_035871815.2 Candidatus Parabeggiatoa communis | reverse complement strand
AGCCAAGTAGGTATAGCAATTGTGTCTGGTTACGCTTCGCTAACCCTACCTAAAAAAATATCGTAAATAGGGGAACCACATTTTATGCCAATTGTCAAACAATACTGATAACTGACTCAAACAGGTTTTCAAGTGTAAAATCTTTTATGAGCTTTAATTCAGAGAGATACGTGGTAGTTTATACTGTTTTAAATCCTACCTCTGTTTTCGCACTAATCCATTTAATCCAAGTCAAGGTTAGTTTCGTTGATTTTTGGTGTTTTAACGAAATTATTTTGCGAACTTGCACAACTTAAAACAACGCCCTTTGTTAGCCATGAAGTTAAGCTACTGGCTCATGATGGAGAACTCTGAAAATGATTATTCGTTCCAAAATTCCTCAACCCAAAACGGGTTTTTTTAGTTTGATGATTTGGCCTTTCGTTAAGATGAAAGCGTTTATTGATGAAGTCTACCAAGGACTTTTATCTATGATTTGGGCTGAGTTATTCAAAAATGAAGCCAACCACTTTAGCGAGTTAACCCATATCATCGCTTTTTTGATTTTATCAGTACTCTCTATGCTCTTCTACCACTTTGAAGGTTTAGAGGATATTGTTATTTTAAGCTTTTTTGCGCTGTGGCTCATTGACACTTATTTGACTAAATTGGGTTTTAAAACTAACAAATATGAACGAATTGTGCTCGATATCAACAATTCTGATTTGACTTGGAAAAGCTTTACGCCCGGAGAAGCTGTCTTCAAAGAACAATTCAAACGGGCTGATATTACCAAAATATCTCTTGCGCCTATTACGCATATAGGCGGTGCATTCGGTGTTGTGCAAGCCCAGGTTTGGAGAATTTTTATTGTTATCCATGACTTGGATGGTTATTTGATTTATGAAGAAAAAAACTTCACACGGGCTCTCAAAAAGGCGCGTCACTTGGCAGATGATTTCAAAGTGCCCTTAAAAATAACCAACAGTGTTGGCAAGGGAGACTATGTGGCAGAAGAAATGAGCCCCTTTAGGAATCAGTATAGACAGGCTGATTCTAACACTCTCTGGAAAACCATTCAAACGTCAACCACTGTACAGATTTACAAAAAATTTTCAGTTACTTTGGTTAAAAAAATGCTCAAGTCAGTGTTAAAAGAAGCCGGCGTTTTTCTCTTTCTTGTTATTATGGCCGGTGTAATGGTACGGTTTGGCATGTTGCTAACCTTTTTGATAGGGCCTAAAATCGGCCTTGAGTCACCTACCCTAGTTTTATATATCAGTTTCACCGGTGTTCTCAGTTTTTTTGCGCCCAAAATAGATTATATCTCATTGATGACATTAGCTTTTGCGATTGCCATGCTCCTTTACAGCGGCTTTCAACACAGTCGAGAACATCGAATCACAATCAATCATAAATTGTTGCGATATCGAATCAAAGGACAAGCCATTGCACAATTAGTCACCAAAGACATTAACCAATTAATTTTATTAAGGGAACCAAAACCGGCCTTATTGATCATTGGCCATTCTGATAAATGCATTGAAATTGACAAACTGGAAGATGACGAAGAAGCTGAGGCATTGTATCACCAGCTTTTAAAACAACTGGAACATTTTAAAAGAGAGTAGCCATCTAGTGAGAATGGTGAATGGTGAACGAAAACATTAGATGTATAGCATTTTTCGATTGGGTTAAATTTAGCTTCGCTGACCTGCGGTTCACGCCAAAGTTTTTGCACGCAAAAACTGGCACCCTTCAAAAATATCGGGGGCTTTCATAAAGGATTGCCCCTACATACCCATTATATCTTGTAGGGGCAATCCCTTGTGGTTGCCTGTGGATAATGAAGGGTGCCCAAAAACGGGAGAAAAAAATACATTTTTTGAGATGCAACCCCAGGTTGCAGCTCAATGCCATTAAATTAATTACGGGTAGACACGCCGGTCTGCCCTAAAAAACAACACGTATTAAGTGGTTTTAGGGTAGAACCTGCGTGTTCGCCCTCGCTTAACTATTTGAAATGATTATATTTAAAAACTGATGAGGGATACAAAAAATGAGTTATATTTTAAAGCATTTTGATACTGAACTTATCAAATTTAATATGAACTCAAAGGGTATTGAGGGTTTATTTGTAGAAATTGCTGAGTGCTATAACAGTCAGTCACTTTTTCCGATTGATTTAGAGCAGACAAATAGCGGTTTGCTGCATTGGTTGAAAAGACGAGTCATACCCAGAAACAGAGCGTTTGTTCAGAGCTTTCTTGCAAAACTGGGGCTTAATGTGAATGACACTAAGGGCATCATTGAGATTTGCAAAGGCTTATCGCTTAATGATTGCTATTGGATTGTAGACGAGCGTTTTGAGGGTACCTTTGATGAATACAATTTGTATGATAATCAATTCAGCCGTATACTGTCGATAATAGCTTACACCGGATACGGTAACACAACTCGACGTGATTTTGTCTCTACTCCAGAGTTAACCACGGGTGGTATGTTGGCTAAATGTTGGCGTAGGCTAAATGGCAAGATCATCCTTTACAAGGCGGGTTCGACTGGTGCTGCCAATGCTGGAAATGAACCCTATTCCGAATTTTATGCCTGTCAAATAGCTGAAACAATGGGACTCAATACCGTAGAATACGATTTAAAGAAATGGAAAAAACAGCTTTTCTCAACATGCGAATTGTTTACCAGCAAAGCATTGTCTTATGTTCCCGCCGGTAGAATTGTGACAGACGGTGGATGGGTAGCCATTATAAAATATTATCAGGCACTGGGTGAAAAATATTATGCGTCACTTGTCGATATGCTGGTTTTTGATGCCGTCATCTGTAATGAGGATAGACATTTTGGCAACTTCGGTTTGATTGTAGATAACGAAACCAACAAAATCGTAGAAACAGCACCTATATTTGATAATGGCTTATCGCTTTTTAACTATGCTATGGAAGAGGATTTAAAGGATGCGGATGCTTATGCTAAAACGAGATTGATGGCCACTTCACAGGATTTCATGACATTCGCAAAAGAAGTGATAACCAAAGAACAGAAGAAAAAATGGCAAAATTTAATCCATTTCAAATTCAAAAAACATTCACGATATAATTTGCCAGCAAATCGGTTGAAAATGATAGAGGAATTGATTCAAAAAAGAGTGCAAGCACTTTTGGTGATATAAAAATAAGAGTTTGATAGGGTGGGCAAAAACACGTTTTGCCCACCCTACCTCATCTGGTTGAATAGGGCTGATTTGAATAACTGTTGCCCTTGTTTAAATGTTCACTTCAATAAACCATTTTGGTTTCATTCGGCCAAAGTCTTTTCTGATATTCGTTTTGAGCGTCTTTTTTGAGTCCAAAACATATTCTTGTCCTTCTTCTCGCACAAAGACAACCCAATGCCAATAGGGTTTATTCTTTTCTAGGTGCCATTTAATTGAGAGCAATGCACAATTAGGCAATGAATCCCAGCTTGAAAAGGGGATTGCTTTGTTGCCAACTTGAATACCTAACTGATCTAATAAATGACGGATAGCGTCTGTTTCTGACCACAAAGCGGAATCGTTTGCATAAACACCTATACTATTTGCAACCCTTTTTGCTTTGGCATAAGAAATACCCGCTATCGCTGCCGCACTGGCAATCGCACACCCAGAAATTTCTTCTTGAATGACTGGTTTCATTTTAAATGCATCAGTAATCGTTATATTAGAGTTATCTTGATCAGCGTCAATCATGACAATCAGTACAATCAGCGTTCTATCAGTTTTTTATCGAATCTGGCGGAAATTCACACCAATCCGCAATCACACACTCACCACACTTCGGCTTACGAGCGAGACAAGTATAACGCCCATGCAAAATGAGCCAATGATGCGCATCCTTTTTATATTCATTAGGCACGCATTTTAACAATTTTTCTTCAACAGCGCGCACCGTTTTACCTGGTGCTAAACCTGTGCGATTAGACACTCTAAAAATATGGGTATCAACCGCAATAGTGGCTTCACCAAAGGCTGTATTTAAAATCACATTCGCTGTTTTTCGCCCTACACCGGGCAAGGCCTCCAAAGCCGCCCGTTCAGAGGGCACCGCGCCATCATATTGCTTAAGCAATATTTCACACGTTTTGATAATATTACGCGCCTTAGTATTAAACAAACCAATTGTTTTGATAAATGTCTTGAGCTTTTCTTCCCCCAAA
>JAYQWI020001435.1:0-3127 GCA_035871815.2 Candidatus Parabeggiatoa communis | reverse complement strand
GAAAATTGATCATGCTTTTCTCGTATCATTTTCATTTAACCAATTTGATTGAGCTTTTGATTATACTAGATTTTATTCATCTAAACCATTTTGTTTCCTGATTTACGCTGATTTTTTGATAGAACGCTGATTGTCATGATTGTCATGACGGCGCTGATTTTAATCAGTGTTAATCAGCGTTCTATCAGCATAACTCATTGTCTACCTTGCAACAGCCATACAAGGTGGTTATGGGTTATCTTAACGTATGGATGATGATTACCCAGTCTTTTTTGCAAAATCGTCAATGCTTTATCAAACAATAACTTAGCTTGTTCTTGATAGAGAAATCCCAAGTTATTGAGAGAAGTGGCTACATCAATGTGATCGGCTTCTAATGTTTTCTCACGAATCGCTAATGCTTTTTCAAGCAACGGTTGGGCTTTGTCGTATTGGCCTTGTTTTTGATACAAAGAACCTAAGTTATTAAGCGACATGGCGACATCTGGGTGTTCGGCATCTAAAATTTTTTCATGAATGGCTAAAGCTTTTTCCAACAAAGGTTCGGCTTTGTCATATTCGCCTTGGGCTTGATACAGTAAACCTAAGCTATTGAGAGAATTGGGTATATCCCAATGTTCCTCTTCCAATTTTTCGTAACGAATCGCTAAGGCTTTTTCAAGCAACGGTTGAGCTTTACTATATTCGCCGTTTTCGTAATAGATATCGGCCAAATAATCCAATAACCCTAATAATTCTTCAGTCATTTCTATAGTGAGTTCATGAGATAAACCCAAATCAATCATTTTTGTCGCATCCTCATACCTATCAGCCTCCAAAGCCAAATTGGCGGCACTCTTAAATAGCATAAAATGGGTTGGTTCAATATCCTCTGCTGACAACATAGCCGCTTTACGCTCATAATCAAACGCTTGTTTATACAGCAGTTTAACCTTATCCGTTTGTTTTTCCATTTTAGCGGTAAAAGCCACAGTAGCGATTTCCTTGGCTTTGGCGTGCAGTGTCTTAACACTATTTAAGGTTTTGAGAGCGTGTTCATGCTCGTCTGATGGAGTCAGTGTTATGTTAGTCAGCACTTTTGGCTTTTGACTAAAAGCACTCTGATACTGATTGAGTCTTTTCCGTACTTGTGCAAGACTAGGTATTTGATCTTTGGCTGGATCATACAATTGCTTTTTTTCATCTTCTGTCAAGGCGCGAGCGAGGAGGAATATATCATGGGACAAACACCAGTCTTGTTCGTCTGCTTCATTAAACGTCAAATCATTGTTTTTAATATAAAAATTGTTCATTTTGTCATTTATCAGTTATCACTATATTTCTGATACAAAAGTGTTTAGGATGATTTTTAGCGGTTTTGAACTCAAAACCATACCTTTTAGTATAAACTTTTATCATTTTTTCTAAAGGATCAATCAGCATTAAATTTTCTTTGCCTAGAGCGACAGCATAAGTCGTACCCACTTCAAGTACTATTCTTGTGATTAAGGCATTAAGTGGATGTTTCAAGGGATACCCTTCCATAAGATAAATGGCAAGATGGCTAGAGCCTCCTGACGGTTTACCCATAGCCAAGCCACAAAGTATTTCCTCGTGCCAAATAGCCACTTCAAATCTATTGGGTAAGGTTTGTCTCACTTTTATTATCTCATTTCGCCAATCCCATCCCCCTTCAGGAGGATATCTATGATTATGAGGCATCCATTTGTCTTGCCAATATAAGAGAGCATTATTGTCTATACTGGTTAATCTTATAGACTTATTAAAAAGAAAAAGGAGTTTCTGTTCGACTGTTTGATAGACATCATAGCGAATAGAAGTATAACGTCTTTCAGCCAGTACTTTTCTAGAATTCATAAAAAGACGATTTAAAATAAAAAAAACATTAGAAAAAGGCTTCCTTTGGAATCGTAAAAGGAACCAGAGATTTTTTGATAGAACGCTGATTGTCAATGATTTACGCTGATTTTTTTTAATAAGTGTAAATCAGGCCATCATCAGTTTAATCAACGTTCTATCAAATTTACCCTAAACGTTTTACCCACCCTACGAAAACCGAAAATGCGGGGTTTCGCTTATGTATAACGATATCGGTGCAACCTAGAGTTAGGACTTCTTCCCAAATCGGGCTAACAATTCATCACGAGACAAGCGTGGCAACAAACGGGCTGATTCTTCGAGGGGTAATTGGACTAAGGGTTCAACCACCCGCAATAAGACTTTGTCTATTTTCCCAAATCGGGCCCTGAGCCAGCTTTTGACAAATACGCGCTGCGCTTGTTTTACACCTTTTTTTACACCTTCTTTTACACCTTCTTGTAAGGTTTCTTCTCGCCATTGCAAATAAGCGGGTGATAAGTTCATGAGTAACTCCTTATCGTCTGTTGTTAATCGGTTTTTGGTTTCGAGGTTAATATGCCAAGTAGACAGTAATTCTAATACGTTATTGCGTTTTGCATCGCCTTTAGGCAACGCCATGATTTCATCAATCGCTTGTTGTTGGGTTTTCCCCTTTCCTAAAATCCTTAACCACAGTGTCTCTGCTGTTGGGGGTAAGCGATCTGCCACGACAATCGCACTTCTAAGGCCTTGATTCAAAAAATAAACACCTTCACCCCACGGGGTGTTGAGTCTGGCTTCAAAGAAATTCAATAGGTTGTCCGAAGCCGATGTGGTTATGATCCATAAATTAGGCAATGCATTTTCGGACAAGGATTTTTTTTGCGTACTTTTATTTGCTTGACGGATTAACTCACCATGCAGCGCGAAAAGTTTGAGCATACATTGACGAATTTCTACTTTACTCGGTTGTTTCCTAAAAGGTTCTAATAGACAAGCCTTTGTCGTCATTTGCGTGAGTAAACCAAGCTCTTGCTCAACCTGAGTCGGCTTAAAGTAAACATCCGCATAACGTGAAACCCCTTGGATTTCATAATTCAGATAGACTAGCCCATCAGGTTCGAGTAAGTCGCCAAGATATTGTTTGGAAAATTGATCATGCTTTTCTCGTATCATTTTCATTTAACCAATTTGATTGAGCTTTTGATTATACTAGATTTTATTCATCTAAACCATTTTGTTTCCTGATTTACGCTGATTTTTTGATAGAACGCTGATTGTCATGATT
>JAYQWI020001434.1:0-5404 GCA_035871815.2 Candidatus Parabeggiatoa communis | reverse complement strand
GTGTTTGTGTTCTGAAGAGCCGTGCGTTCCTTTCCCGACAGAAGAACCCGCGCCCACTGAAGAACAATTACCCTCTAACACGATTGACGAAATCGAGCCCAAAGACGAACCGACTCAGCAAATCGAGCCTGAAGGCGAAGTGTCTCCGACTCTGCAAATCGAGCCTGAAGGCGATCCCTCTCTGACTGAGGAAGTCAAGCCAGAAGGCGAGGCCTCTCCAATTCACGAAATCGAGCCCGAAGGCGATCCGTCTCCGATTCACGAAATCGATCCCGAAGGCGATCCGTCTCAGGAAATTGAGCAAGAAGACAGTGTCTTTCTATATTGGTTAATACTGTTTATTTTAATCTGCCTTGCTATTGCGCTGTTTTACAGAGCCTTCATTTGCAAAACAAATGCCGCTTTATTAGCGAGCCCCTTACCGCAATTACCTCAAAAATATAGGCTATTAAAACGTGCTCGCTGCCTGACTCAAGTGTTAGCCAGAAACAAACTCTCTGAAAAAGCCATCGTGGAAGCGATAGCGTTTCTAAAAATGAGGTCAACAGAACAAACTGAAATCTTAGCAAAACGTTTAGGCGCAAAACAGTGGGAACAGATGACAGAGGAATGGTTCAAGGTAGATTTGCCTGACAATTTTCCGCTTAATATGGCATCTTGTCTCCTGTATTTTCCCGCGACCGATTTAAACGAATTGCCACCACCCATTGCATTGCAAAAAGTGGTTATCATCACACTTAATCCTGAACAATTGCAAGTCTTACGCCCTCACGGTGAAGAGACTTCAAATTTATGGATTGTACCCAATCATATCGAATTGACAAACTGGTTGTTATCGCCTGATCCGGTACAAACCTTCACAGGGCTATTAGCGGCACAACTCAAGGCCAGACAAATTTCTCCCTATCAAACACGTAGCGGCGTGAATAAAGACGCGGTATTTTTTGGGCGTACCCAAATTTTAGAGCATATTATTAACCGCGAACCTGCGAATTATTTACTCGTGGGCGGGCGACAATTGGGTAAATCGAGTTTACTCAAATACCTACATCGGCATTATCAAAACCATCCGCAGGTACAATGCCATTATGTGACTTTACATGGTGACACCCTGCAAGAACAGTTAGCCGTGACATTAGGATTGCCCAGTGAGAGTGATTTAGACACGGTTTTGAGACAAGTGTTTGAAGTAGGCTCCGGGCAAAGGCGATTGTTTTTAATCGATCAAGCCGATCAATTCATTCAAAGCGACATGAAGAAAGGTTATCACATCTTAAATCATTTTCGCAGTGTCAGTGAAGAAGGGCACAGTCATTTTATTATCGCCGGATTTTGGGAAGTGTACTACGCCTCAGTCTTGGATTATCAATCACCGTTAAAAAACTTTGGAGAGGCCATCACTATCGCCGAACTAGAAACAGAGGCTTGCTACGATTTAATCAAAAAACCGATGAAAACCATGAACTTGCGCTATGAGTCAGAAAGCTTAGTAGAAAACGTGCTAACCGCGACAGGGCAAAGGGCTAATTTGATAGCCATTGTTTGCAATGAAATGCTCAAAGGACTCAAAAATCATCAGCGCGTGTTGGGAAAAGAGGATATGACACAAGCACTCAACAGTGAAACGGTACGCGAAGCATTGAAAGGCTGGGGAAAGTTAAGTTTTGACGATCAAGAAAATCGCTTAGATCGTATTATAGTCTATGCCACGATCAAACAGGATGCGTTTCAACTGGCAGACTTAATGAGTTTGCTAGAAACACACAACGGCACTTATACCGCAGAACAAGTGAAACAATCATTAGAGCGTTTAGCATTGAGTTTTGTGATAAAACGCGAATCATCAGGACGGTATCACTACAGCGTGCCGCTATTTAGAGAGATGTTGCTAGAAGAGGATGTCGACGACTTGTTGCGGTGGGAATTGAAGGAAATGTGAGGGATGCTAAGTACTGAACCATAAATTTTGAGGTATTTTAATAGAAGCAATGTTTATTTGTAATTAGAGACGCGAAGCATCGCGTCTCTACAATTCGCGGTTTCGTAGAGACGCGATGCCTCGCGTCTCTTTGCGGTAAAATACCTGTTTATTTGTGGTTCAGTACTTATAATTTCTCGCCTCGTTAAAGGCTGCTCTCAACACCAAGACTTGACCATCATAACCAACAACTATCGCTCGTATACTTTCATAACCCATAACCATAAAATAATCATGGACAAAACACTAACAGAACAAACCATTAAGCTCTACTTATCAGACGAAACCAAACGTTACCAAGATTGGTATCAAGGACTCACACCACCAGGCGATCCGAACACGGTTCAGTTTAGCAGCCAATCTTCAATAGAGGCCATTAAAGAGAGATTCCCAAAATGGGTTGAAAAGCATCAAGCCTGGTTAAAGCAAAAAATTTGTGTCGAATGGGGATACTCGCGCAAACATGAGGGATTTCAAACCACCGAAATGCTCATTATTGCCCTGACAGCAGACGGCTTAACGGCAGCACTCCCCATTCCCACCGCAACGCTGGCTGCCATGACAATCTTAGTGGCCGAACACCATCTTGATAAGATATGTACTGAGTGTGCTAAGGAGTAAATGCAATGCGAGATGAGGCCCTGAAAAAACGTATTCACAATGAAATAGCCAATGCCACCGTTAAAATCTGGGTGGCAGATGAATTTCAAGGTAGCGGTGTTTTTATCACCCCAGATGGCTATGTCTTAACCGCTTATCATTGTATTGGGGAATATCCACCAAAAATCACTATCGAAACCCGTTTTGGCGATCAATTTAAGGCAGAATTGGATGAAGAGAAATCTTTGAAACACCCGCAATATGATATTGCGGTGTTAAAAATTGATGATCAAGCCGCGCATTATCTGCCGCTAGGCACTATTTCAAATCAAAATACCGTAGGCGATGAAATCGTGGCAACAGGCTATCTCGCCGGGCATAACCAAATCAGTTTCTTTTTTAGCCAAATATCCCAAAATAGCACTGATAACAAAATCCAAATTCCCAATGCAATTAAAGGGAAAGGGCAAAGTGGTGGCCCGGTTTATCATTACGCAACGAACCGGGTTATTGGATTAGCAACTGAGGGCTATAAACAAGATGTGATAATGGATACCGGTTTAGCAACCCGTTTTGATGCCCTATTTAAAAAATGGCCAAAACTTGAAATCATTAATAATAAAGTGGTTCAGGCTTGGGAAAAACGTTTACTGGAATTAGGGTATGGAGGCAATGAGCCAGAACCTGAAATGTCCAATCAAAACGATGCTCAAACACCAATACAAGAAGAACAAGTTCTTGAATTGCTTGAATGTTTGTCGATTACTCAATTAAAAAAAGTTTTGCTGCTTTATAAAGTACCCAAAAGCGAGATTCCCCCAGCCGGTACACAAGGAGAGCAAACCATAGCACTTTTTGAATATGCTTACCAAAAAGAAGGAGAACAATTTACCAAGCTTCTTAACATCATTTATAAAGTAGCTCCACACTTACGACGTGGTAAGGTGTAATGATAAAACAGAAAACAAATACACTAAACGATGATCCAATTGCATCCACATTGGCAATACTTGAAGAGTTATCGTCCACCCAATTCAAAAAAGTCTTGTTGCTTTATAAAGTGCCAAAAAGCGAAATTCCCCAAGCAGGTACGCAAGGGGAACAAGCTATTGCGGTTGTTGAATATGCTCGCCAAAAAGAGGGCGAACAACTGACCTACCTTTCTGAAGTGATTGACAAAGTGGCTCCCCCAAAAAAATACAAGCTAAATGTCGATGATTTACGCCCTCATTTACCCAACCGCAGACCACAAGAAAGTCAATTGGGTAAAGCAATACAAACGCATCATCACAAACAGCGTCCTTTATTATGTTTAATTCATAGTCATGAATCTCAATGTAGTGATAGGTTTGTGGATCGTCTTGTCCAGTATTATCTTCCCCAACTCCTTCCCGGTGATGGTATCTCTTCCTATTTCGTGCATTGTCATTTTTCTCAAAATATTGATTTACATCAAGAAATTTCAGAACAATTAGCTTCAAGGTTAGGCATCAATCCTTTTGCACAACCTTCTGAAATTGTTGACGCTATTATAAGGGAACGGAGTCCTATCATTTTCCACACTGACATGTGTACTAAAAATTGGTCACGATGTGGCGGGATGAAGGTTATTCATGACTTTATCGAATTTTGGGCGAAATTGGAGCTGCCATCAACACACAATCACTTATTATTGATCTGTCTTTATTTCAATTACAAAGACATCAAACCAACCCATTTTTTAACACGTTGGTTTAAAAAGAAATCCATTAACGATCAAATCAGAGCAGAGTTTAGACAGTTGGAAAATGAAAACTTCTCAGAAAAATTCTCAGAAAAATTCTCAGAAAAATTTGGTATAAATGGTATTGTTTTACCAGAATTAATGGATATTGAAAAAGAGGATGTTGAGGCATGGGCAAGAGCGCATTTGCGTAGTGTTTTGGACAGTGTACGACCCAAAATTGATGATCTGTTTAAATCGCCTGATGAAACAATACCCATGTGTGATTTAGTAAGAGCACTCCGTGAAATACTTGAAGAATTTCCACCCGATGTCTTTAGGGTTTAATAAACGTTTGGCCTTCAAAAAAGAAACAAACAGACTTAATACCTATCCAGAAAGGAGACAATACGATGTCAGCACAACCTCAACTTGCTTATATTACACCAGAAGAATATTTAGCTTTAGAACGCAAAGCAGAATACAAAAGCGAATACTTTGAGGGTGAGATTTTTGCGATGTCAGGCGCAAGCCCAACCCATAATCAAATCACAGCAAACGTTTTGGCTGAAATTCACGCTCAATTCAAAAAACGGCCTTGTCGGGTGTATGTCAACGACATGCGTGTTAAAGTCAGTCCAACAGGTTTATATACCTATCCTGATATTGTGGCACTTTGCGACAAACCTCGCTTTGATGATGCACAGCAAGATACGTTGCTCAATCCTACCGTACTCATTGAAGTACTTTCAGATAGTACTGCCAACTCTGATCGAGGTGCCAAGTTTAAGCATTATCGTACCTTGGACTCCCTTAAAGAGTATCTTCTGGTTGCCCAAGATGAATATCACATTGAACACTATGTCAGACAAGCAACTTATCAATGGCTATTATCAGAAACCAGCAATTTGCAAGAGGTGATCGAGTTGCCTTCAATTAACTGTCGTTTAGCTTTAACTGATATTTACGATAAGGTTGAAATCGAAAACTAAGATAAATAGCCATTTTCATGATGTAGGTACGAAAAAGTATTTTAATCTTTTTAGAAACCCCGTTTTTTGAAAAGGTTTCTTTCCGTATAAAAATATTAAACTATTTCTGTGGAACGACATACTCGAAGAATT
>JAYQWI020001433.1:0-6715 GCA_035871815.2 Candidatus Parabeggiatoa communis | reverse complement strand
AATGTTAACTAAAGCTGAACTACATAACAATTCACTCATTGCGAGTGTTCAACTACTGGCGTGGTTATTATTTCACCCGTCAGCTTGGCGAGACTATATTAGCCAGATTCACCCAAGTCTCCAGCCCAATTTTGTACTGGGGGATGTGCCAGTAGAGTAGAAACATGATCCTAAATTACGGCGTTTACGATATCTCGCCTATCTTGTCCTACCTCTTTTGGTAGGACTTTTAATTGGACTATTTTTGTCAATGATTCACCTGGTGCCGTGGTTTTTCGCACAACTGGCACCAGACAATGTTCCAGCGTTTCATCCATTGCCTGAAAAATTTGTTCCTGACTTAATATTAGGTGTCACCTATGGTATCATGTTATGTCTCATTAGCAGCGTATTGAGTAGTTTGATCATCTCTTTTCCCTTTGCCATAATGGCTAGCGTATTAGGGGGATTTTCAGTCGGGCTATTTCTTGGGTCGGGATTGTCAGAAGAAAATGCTTGGGCAGTTATATTCGGCATTTTCGCTATCAGTATTGCAGGTAGCGTGATCACCCATTGGCATCAAGAAAGCCATCAGCGCACCTTAAGTTGGCAAATGGGTAGTTTAGTAATTGGTACCGGAGTCGCCATTGTCAGCAGCATTGTTGTTGGTATCATCATACTCCTTATCATGCTGGCTGTTGGCGCGAGCGTGGGAGCACTTATTGTCAACTTGTTTCTGAGTCTTGTTAATAACGTTAATTCTAGTCTGACTCCTGACGAATTAAATAGTTATGCGAGTCTGACTCCTGAGGATTTAAATAGTTATGCTCAAATTATTAGCATGGCCTTCACAGTCGGGCTATTTTTAGGCGGCTATTTAAAAAAGAATTGGCGCGATGCTCTAAAATGGAGCCTGTTATTTGGCTGCTTAATAACCCTGTTGATGGCCCTGATTTTGGGCATCGTCAGTCAAATGGAACCGCATACTTGGCTCAAACGTTTACTCTCAGGCATCACTGGCGGAACCGTTAATGCTACAGCATTTGCCATTTTATTTGCTGTACCCTATTTACTAGCACAACGCTTTGCCAGTATCAGGGCTGGTGTCATCGCTGGCATTTTAGGCAGTGGTGGCCTTTATTTAGGCGTGATGTTAATGGCAGAAGGTTCAATCTATTGGGTATTATGGGGCATCTTGTTTTTGGCATTGGGATTAAGCCAGAAATATTGGCTGCCGATTTTATCCTATCCGATTGAATCGGCATGGAATTTATGGCTTTATCGCGCCCAAAAACGACACCCAGAGTGTAGCGTCGAGCTATTGTCTCAGCATTCCGCATTTTGGAACGAACATCAGCGTTTACCGTTACGTGGATTAGAAAGCTTATTAGTGAGTGTTCATAAAGACAATCAATCTGCGGCACAAGAGGCGATGAGGGAACTGAGTAACGGATTGCAAAGTTGGGCTGTGCAAGCGACGCAAATTGAGGCCAATATGCAGCGTTTGGAAGCTTGTGATACTATCGAAAACATTGCCGAAGTGCATGAGGAACTGATTGTTAGTGAACAATTGAAGGGGGACGTGGGTACATGGTTACATGGTTTTTTTCAAAGTAGCCAAGAAGTCAACACAGCACTTAAGCAAAATAGTTATCAACAAGCCGCCGCACTGAAAGTGGTTATAAAAGCCTTAAAAACGAGACTAGAATTTTTAAGTAGCAAGGAATCAGCTGAGGTACAACGTTTCGGAGAGATTGCAAAAACGTGGTTGCGTCTGGTAGAAAAGTACATCGATGACATGTTGAAAATACAGGAAATCCCCAATCCTTACATTGTGGGCATACCGTTAAAAGAGGGTCAAGATGTTTTTATTCCTCGTCCACAAGTCAATAGACGTATTGAACGTTTATTACTGGATCGTTCAGCCCCGCCTTTGTTGCTTTATGGACAACGGCGCACGGGTAAAACCTCGTTATTAAACAACTTGGTCAAACGCTTACCCGATAATTTCATCATGCTGTTTGTGGATATCCAAGGCCCCTTATCATCGGCTCAAGATCATTTGAGTTTCTTTTACAATCTCGGACGGGCAATGATTAAGGCAGCTAAAAAACATTACCCCAACTTAACTTTTCCTCCGCTAACTGAAGACACTTTGCGATCTGATCCAGCGACGCGCTTTGATGAATGGCTAGATGAGATTGAAGAAGCGATAGGGGACAAAATCCTGCTATTAGCCCTAGATGAATTTATCACCTTGGATAACGCTTTCCATGAAGGGCGATTAGAACGGGCCACGATATTAGGCATATTTCGGAATATTATCCAGCATCGCTCCAAATTCCGGTTTTTATTTTCAGGTTCTCATACCTTTGAAGAATTACAGCACTGGGCAAACTATATGATCAATGTGCAAATTGCACACTTGAACTATTTGTCGGAAGAGGAAGCACGTCAATTGATTGAGCAACCGATCAAGCAGTTTCCGCTACGCTATAAAACGGAAGCCTTTGAAAGAGTGATCAGTTTGACACGTTGTCAGCCCGCACTATTACAATCTTTATGTAGCGAGATTGTGCAAATAAAGGATGACCAAGCGGTTTATAAGCGTCTAACCGTTGAGGTAGAGGATGTCGAGGCCGCAGCGCCTCTTGTCTTGGAACATGGTAAATTATTGTTTGTCGAAATTCTTGAAGAAGAAAATGATCAACATGGACAAGCCATCTTACGCTTTATCGCCTCTCACGGCGAAGGAGCCGTTGTCAGCAGAGAAGCATTAGCTGCCCAATTGTCTGGCGATTTAGAACCCACTTTAGCGTTATTGTTACATCGAGAATTGATTGAGCAAGTGGGTGATGAGGGTTATCGTTTTCAGGTTGAATTAGTGCGACGATGGCTTTAAAAGCTTTTCGCCACGGAATGACACAGAAAGCACGGAATGAATTTTTCCGTGTTTTTCCGTGTTTTTCCGTGGCAATTTTTGCTCATTAATATGACTCTAATAATTTCAACATCAATCTGACGAGGACTCAAATAAAGCATGATAACAACCCAAGCTGAAACAAACGATTTACCTGATTTACAGCGTCTTAAAACTTTACTGAATGTTGGCATTGCGCTTTCTGCTGAAAAGGATGGTACGCGCCTTTTGGAAATGATACTTCAGGAAGCTAAACGCATTGCTTTTGCTGATGGGGGTACTTTATATACACGTACTGAGGATAATCATCTCAAATTTGAAATCATGTTGAATGATACCCTTAAGCTCCACACTGGGGGAACCAGTGGTGCGCCGGTTATTTTGCCAGCCTTACCGCTTTACAATAATCAGGGGGAACCTAATTTAGATATGGTAGCTGTTTGTGCAGCCATTCGGGGTAAAACGATTAATATTCCAGATGCTTATACCAATACTGAATTTGAATTTTCGGGTACACGCGCTTTTGATAAACAAACCGGTTATCGTTCCCAATCCTTTCTCACTGTACCGATGAAAGATCATGACGGTGAAGTGATTGGCGTTTTACAACTGATTAATGCCTTGCATCCGGTTACACAAAAAATCGGTATTTTTGGCACTTGCGAACAAGAATTAGTTGAATCATTAGCCTCACAAGCCGCTGTGGCTTTAGTTAATCAACGTTTAATTGAAGATCAACGCCGTTTGTTTGAGGCCTTGATTCAATTGATTGCTACGGCTATTGATGACAAATCGCCCTACACGGGTGGGCATTGTCGGCGTGTGCCGGAACTGACTTTGATGTTAGCGGATGCGGCAGCGAATACTCAAACGGGGCCTTTGAAAGATTTTACCTTGACTGAGGAGGATCGTTATGAATTAAAAGTCGCTGGCTGGCTGCATGATTGCGGTAAAATCACAACGCCTGAATATATCATCGATAAATCAACTAAACTTGAAACCCTTTTTGATCGTATTGATATGATCGATACTCGTTTTGAGGTGCTCAAACGTGATGCTGAAATTGCGATGTTACGTGAGCAATTGGCAGCACAAGCACGGGGGGAAACGGTCGATGTGAAAGCGATGGCAGCGCAATTAGCGCAAGATATGGCGCAACTGGACGAAGATCGTGAATTTCTTCACCGTTGTAATGTGGGGGGGGAGTACATGAGTTATGCGCTCAGAGAACGTGTGCTACGTATTGCCCAACACCGCTGGGTTACGCCGGAAGGCAAAGAAGATTATTTGCTATCAGAAGAGGAAGTCTCTAATTTGAATATCAGCAGAGGCACTTTGACACCTGAAGAGCGCAAAATTATCAATTCTCATATTGATGTCACGATTAATATGCTTGAAGCACTCCCGTATCCTAAATCTCTCCAGCATGTGCCTGAATATGCGGGTGGGCATCATGAACATGTTGATGGCACTGGTTATCCCAAAGGCTTGACAGGTGAACAAATGTCGATACCAGCAAAAGTCATGGGTATTGCGGATATTTTTGAAGCCCTGACGGCGAAGGATCGGCCTTATAAAAAACCGATGCATTTATCTCAAGCGTTAACGATTTTAGAGCGAATGAAAGAAGATAAGCATATTGATCCCGATTTGTTTGATGTCTTTATTCGTGAAAAAGTATATTTGCAATATGCAAAAGTTTTTTTAACCCCGGAACAAATTGATGAAGTGGATGTGACGACATGAACTGCCTATAACAATCGTACAACGGATTGATGTTGAAGTGAAACACAATTTTTATCCATTGAACTCTTGAACATCTAGCCCTGATTGATTGATAATTATTTTTTGAACAAGACTTGTTATTTGGGCCATTTGCTGATATGATACGCGCTCTTTCTGGAGAGGTACCGAAGTGGTTATAACGGCACCGACTCGAAATCGGTTGGTCCCTAACGGGGCACGCGGGTTCGAATCCCGCCCTCTCCGCCAGATTTTTACCCACTTCCCCCCCCACCTTATTTATTCCTTCAAATCTACTCCAAATCAAAATCACACAAGATTGTCATGTCTTGGAATGCGTTTTTGCGCGCAAAAACTTTTGCCTCGAATGCTGATTTTAAATGACTTTAATCAGTATTTAACACTCAAATCCGCTTATCTTACCCATCAAATTCTCAAAAACCTTTCATAAATCCTTGTTTTTTCAAATTCAGTCTAATAATATGGTTCGTGATCGCCTAACGCTTTTTTAATACTGAACTACTGAACGAATTGAATGATGAAATTGATGAAATTGATGAAATTTTTCCTTTACAGCTTCTTTCTACTTTTTATACTCTCAAGCACTAGCCTTATTGGCTCTTATTTGTGGGTAAAACTGACAACACAAAATCGTCTTTATGCTGATATTAATGCGGTTCCAAATCAAAAAGTCGCCTTACTACTTGGCACAGTAAGGCGTTTACGCCATGGCCGTATTAATCGCTATTTTCAATATCGTATTGATGCCACGGTGAAACTTTATCATGCGGGTAAAATCAAACATATTATTGCCAGCGGCTCGAATCATACGAAATACTACAATGAACCGCTGGATATGAAAAAAGCCCTGATGGCAGGGGGAGTACCCGTTGAGGCGATTACACTGGATTATGCCGGTTTTCGTACTTTAGATTCAGTCATCCGTTGCAAAGAAATTTTTTCGCAAGACAAGGTGATGATCATTTCACAAGCGTTTCATAATGAGCGTGCTATTTTTATTAGTGATTATTATGGTATCCAAGCGATAGGTTTTAATGCTGAAGAAGTGCCTCTGCGCGATGATTTAAAAACACCGATTCGAGAATATTTTGCCCGTTTGAAAGCCGTATTAGATTTATATATTTTAAAAACGCAACCTAAATTTTTGGGTGAAAAGGTTGAAATTTTGATTTAGTATCCAGAGTTTATCCGTATTGATTTGTGTGTGTTATGTTTTAAAACAAAACCATAACAACTGACTTCCCTTTAAAACTGGAGCAATATGATGTTATTAAGAGCCTACTTGATACAAGGCAAATGGCTACATTGGCAATTCATCCCGTCATTCGTCTGGTTGATTGGACTTTTTGTGCTTGTCGCCACTGCTGCCGCACAACCTGATGAGAGTGTCATTAGCCGTTACTATTACACTGGCACTATCAACAAAACGCATTCTATACAAATGGATATACAAGTCAAAGGCAAAACGGTTTCTGGCCACTATTATTACAATAGCCTTGGCGTGCCCTTATCGCTCAACGGTTCGCGCAGCGATATTGAAGAGCGTGATCCAAAAAACCGTTATACTGGCAAATTTAACGGCAAGGTGGATGTGCCACACAAAATCTTTGAAGGCGAATGGTCAAAACCTGATGGTAAGAAGCAACTGCCGTTCAAACTGAACAAAGTAGCCGAGTATCTCCTCTCAAGCACACGGCAAGGTGAAACGCTAGAAGTCTCCTTGAGCTATCCCTACTTTTTATCCGACTCTCCAGCATGGCGACAAATCAATGATGCGTTGGTAAAATCCATCAAGCAATATCCCATCGAATTTATCTATGAGGCGCGTGCTTACCATGCCGAAACAGAGAATCAATTTTATTGGTTCCAGCAAGTGGATTTATCAATTGAGTACTATTCAGAAACACTGGTTAGCCTTTTGGGTAAAAACCATGAATACAGCGGTGGGGCTCATGGAAACTTTTATTACCAGTCAAGCAATTTCTGGATCAAGGAGAATCAGGCGATTCTCTTAAAACTGTCTGATCTGTTTTTACCGGGTTACAAGAAACG
>JAYQWI020001432.1:0-4008 GCA_035871815.2 Candidatus Parabeggiatoa communis | reverse complement strand
CTGAGGAATGGAAATACGGGTATAAAAAGATTCGCAAAAGCGAATCGGTGCCTGTGTTTTACCTTGAAAAAAACGGTAAAGTGGATTCGATGGGTTTGGCGATGATGTATCGTTTGGCTTATACCCATTCAATCGGTGAAGTCATCAAGCACACTAATCCTGATCATCGTAGCGATACTTTCCATGATTTACCTGAATTACTCTTTGGCACGGTCAATGAAAATGAAGAACATAATGACTTGACGTTAAAAAGTCGGGTGAGTTTTAGTTTGGCTTATTTGGAAAACGAAGCTCAAGTGATTAACGATTTGTCTCCCACTATTTTAGGGGGCCCTAATGCCAGTTATTATCCCAGTTACGTGCTACAGAAAAGTGTGTCGCGCTTGACGGAACGTCAACCTTATATGACTTATATGGATAACAGCGCCGAAGTGAGGGGTTGGAAATGTTATCCTATTAATCCAAGATGGAATGTGCCTAAGCCTGAAGCTAGACTTAATAGTAAAGGAAAAAAGGCTAAAGAAAGTGAGAAGGTTAAAGTGCGACTTTTTCCCTTTGCTGAAGGTGCGCGTTTTAAATGCGCTTTAAAATTTCATAATCTTCGTCCCGCTGAATGAGGTGCGTTAATCTGGGCATTGACGTGGGGTGATCAAGAAAACTTGCGGCATGGTTTGGGAATGGGTAAACCCTTTGGGTTGGGCCAAATCAGTATTGATATCAAGGCTGAAAGTTGGCAACAGTTGCGCCCGACTCCTCCTCAAGGCACGCTGCCAAGCAAAGAAGAGTGTCAACAAGCCTTTGTTGAGATGATGGAAAAGGCTTGGGAATACGCGCCAAAAAGTGGGCCCAAAAAAAATGTGCCGATCAAATGGGCCGAGAGTATACAATTGAAGCAATTATTAGCGATGGCCGATCCAGAAATGGCCCCGGGGAATATGGAACAACTGACTTATATGTCGCTACCCCAATTCCAGAGAGAAAAAAATGAGCGTTATGTGTTACCCCCTTATGTGAATCATGAGGGCCCTGATGATCATGATTTGTTTAAGCGTTTTACAGAAAACGAACGTTGGCAGTTAGTGGAAAAGCAACGTCAACAAGCCGAGGCGGTGAAAAAAGCCGCTGAAAAGGCGGCTGAATTGGAAAAATATTCCTCTGATTTAGAGCGTAAATTGTATTTGGATTTATTTTTGGCACCTAATGACAGTCTCGCTGAAGCGAATGCCACTAAATGGGTAGAGGAACTGGAAAAGCGTGAAGCCGATGAAGCTCAAACAATTGCGGGTACGCTCAAGCAATTTTATGTCAAGATTAATAAATGGAAAGGGGGCAACAAAAAACAGAAAGCCAAAGTGAGGATTGTTAAAGATATTTTGGGGGAATAAACAAAAAATTTGAACAGGATTACACGGATTAAAGGATTGACAGGATTGATTTTGACGAGTTCTGTAATGGTCAACAAGATGTTGAACATAAAATGAGTGGCCCGTCTTCTGGCTTGATAGAACGCTGATTGCTCTGATTAAACTGATTGACGCTGATTAAAATCGTTGATTGTGTTGATTATCATGAGGTACACAAAAATATTAATCTGTGTCAATCTATATCTGTGTCAATCATGAACAATCAGTGTCATTAGTGTTCTATTTTTGAAAAGAGGCAACCTGGATTTGTATTGAGGTTTATCAAATGACACATTTGGATTTATTGCACGGGCTTGATGACGACTTAAAGCAGTCATTAATCAAACAATTACGTCATCTTTGGACGCATAGCTCAACTGCGATTGAAGGTAATACACTCTCTTTGGGTGAGACGGCTTTCGTGATTGAAGAAGGCTTAACGGTTTCTGGTAAACCCTTGAAAGATCATGAGGAAGTGGTCGGACATGCTAGTGCGATTGACTTAATTTGGCGTTATATTGATCGTAATCGTGGCATCACTCAAGAAGATTTATTTGCTTTACACAAAGCGATTCAAACGGAACGTATCATCGATATTTATAAACCGGTTGGCAATTGGAAAGTTGAGCCTAATGGCACGACAGCGATAACAGACGATAATCAACAAGTTTTTTTAGAGTATGCCGCACCCCATGCGGTAGCCCCTTTGATGAAGCATTGGTTTGAAATGATTAATCGTTTTTCCAGAGATAAATTAGATAGCAATCAAGCATTAACGGCTTACACTGAAATCCATCTTTCCTTTGTGAGAATTCACCCTTTTTTTGATGGTAATGGACGTATTGCCAGATTAGTTGCTAACTTCCCGGTTATCAATTCTGGTTTGCCACCGATTATCATACCTGTAGAAAAACGCAGAGACTATATACGCTTATTATCAAGATACGAATTAGCTGTTGGACAACCTCAAGTTGGCGAACCTTTGTTACCCAAAAAAGAACTGATTGTCGATTTCAAAATATTTTGTGAAGAATCATGGCAACACTCATTAAAATTGGTTGAAGCGGCACAGGAAAAACAACGGTTACGAAATCATTAGTTTGCTGTTTTGGAGTAGAAACTTTGCGATTTTTACGTTCCAACTTTAGTTTGCGGTTTTTACGTTCCAACTTTAGTTTGCGATTTTTACGTTCCAACTTTGCGGTACCAGCAAGTTGGAGTTGGGCGGATTCCCAAAAAAAGAGTCATTATCAGTCTTGGCCACTAAAAGTGGGCTGCAAGCAAAATAAATTTTGCACTCCAAGTGCAAGCAAAATGAATTTTGCACTCCAAGTGCTGCAAGCAAAATAAATTTTGCACTCCAAGTGCAAGCAAAATGAATTTTGCACTCCAAGTGCCGCAAGTAAAATGAATTTTGCACTCCAAATGGGCAGCAAGCAAAATGCGCCCGTTGGAGTTCATGTAATCTGCTTTAGACAAACTCAAGATAAATTGATAACAAACCATTATGCCTACGATTTATAATTTTGAGGCCAAATCCATCCAAAACTATATCCTAGACAGTAGTAAATTAAAGGATATGATTGGCGCGAGTGAACAAATTGAATATTTATGTTGTGAGCATGGCTTATTAGATCAGGTTTTACAGGCCTTAGATTTTAATCAAGAGACATGCTGTTTTGCGCGTCGCGCCGGTGGCGCTATTCAGGCCATTTTTTTCAATGCGGATGAGGCGAAACGTTTTCAAGCTGTTTGGACATTATGTATTCAACACGCTTTTCCGGGCCTCACCTTTGTGCAAGGCATTGCCGAAAATGAGGATTGGAAAACGGCGATTGAGAAATCACGAACCGCTTTTAAGCAAGATGATCACACTCGTTTATCTTTTACGTTGCCATTAGCGGGCCCCTTGGTCACCCGTAGCCGTCGTACTGGGCAACCGGCTGTTTTTTATCAAAAGCAGTTAGGCGAATACCAAGATGCGACGACTAAAAACAAACGCAAATTTCGCAAAGGCGAGCGGTTGACTGATAAGCTCAAGTTTGACAGAGCGGTTGAATGGCCTATTAACTTCAATCCTGATAATGAAGATGAAGATGAAGATAAAAAGCTTTTTCCTTTATTAGACAATAACAATTACATTGGCATTATTCATGCTGATGGGAATAATTTTGGTCAATTACTCAGGAAAGTACAAGACACCTTACTGGGAAACCCAAAAGTCACCGCACGTTATTATGCGGAAGTCTTGATGGCATTTTCGCAAGCCATTAATGATGCCAATATTCAAGCGGCTTTAGAGGCAACGAAACAGGTTTTAGCAAAAGCGGCAACGCATGATTTTCAGCTGATGCCGGCGCGTCCGTTAGTTTTAGGGGGTGACGATTTCACTTTTATTGTGCGCGGTGATTTGGCCTTGCCCTTTACTCAACTGTTTTTGGAAGAATTTGAAAAGCGTAGCGAAGTTGAATTGGCTCAACTCAAAAAATACCCTGAATTAATGAAGGATTTGCCGACAAAACTGACTGCAGGTGCCGGTATTGCTTACGTGAAGGCCAGTCAACCGTTTTATCGGGCTTACCATTTGACAGAATCTTTATGCACA
>JAYQWI020001431.1:0-4493 GCA_035871815.2 Candidatus Parabeggiatoa communis | reverse complement strand
TATTGAATGAGAAATTGGATAAATGATGCGAATGTTGTTGAAAAAGGAAAACAATCGCGGAGTCAATGCTTTTTTTGAATCTAGGTTGCACTAAAGAGACGCATGTAAAGAGACGCATGCAATGCGTCTCTACTATTCGATCTCTCAATTTATAGGTATTACAAATTACCCATTTTTAATTATAGTTTGGTTTATTACCGTTAAATTACTCCCTTTTGTCTTTCACGTCTCCAAATTTTTTACATTAATAATTAAAAATTAATAATTAAAAATTAATAATTAACCCTAAAAATGGCGAATAGCAAAAAAAATGAAATTTTTGCTTGCAAAATATTTTTTTATTAACTATAATGCCGTTCCCTTTTGCAGTACAAGGTGTTGGTTTTTGTGGATAAGGGTTGATTCTATATCTATTTAAATAATTTATTTAGTTAAGGCAAATCAACTTCTTACAAAAAAAATCAAAAAAATTGAAAACAGGGGTTGCAAAGATTAAATTAAGTGTGTATTATACGCACTTGTTGATGCGAGGTGGAGCAGTCTGGCAGCTCGTCGGGCTCATAACCCGAAGGTCGTAGGTTCAAATCCTATCCTCGCTACCGTTTTTTATTGATACTATTGCTAAAAAAAATTTTTAACTCATTAGCCTTAGACATCAAAAAATTATCAAGGTTTTGATAACTTGATAACTGATAACTGATAACTGATAACTGATAATACCTCCCCCAGCCAATCTGTTCAATAGAAAGCAGACAATATAAAAGTTCATTAAAAATAGCGCCGTTCATCGGCGCTTTTTTTTTGCTCTACATTCCTTCAAAGTCAAAACCTCAATCTGATTTGAAACAACTAATCCCTACAACATGCCTGTGTTATTAAAAATCAATAGGTTATCATTTTAGGTTTCAAATAGTTTCAAATAAATTGAGAGAACGCTGATTCGGCTTTTTGTTATGATTCACACCGATTTTAAATCCGTTTAATCACTTTTTAATACAGTCAAATCAGCGTTCTATTTCCTCGCACGACAATCAATCTTAGGCATATTCCCGTTTTTTGAGTCACCTGCATTGATTCAACGGAACGACCCAATCATTATTCAATCGCTCGTTTTTTTAAACTTATAATATTTCTCATTCAAATAAGCAATCACAGCGAGCATTTCCTCATCATCAGGCCACCACCCTATTCCAAGCGTTTCAGTACAACGTTCCACCTGGATTTTTAAACTATCGTAATTGTGGAGTCTACGATTTTCACGAATGTAAACAACGTGAGAATGACAAGTCAGACAGTTAGCATTATGCAACGACTCGCCTTTTTTAGCCGTTTCCGTCAGGTTTTCGATTTCACTGACAGTGGGAGAAACTGTTGCATTTTCTGCCTGAGCCAAATTCGCAATGACGAATAATAAACTACCCAAAAAATAAGCTGTCATCTTCATGATTTAAACTCCCATTTATGAAGTAGAAGGACTCAGTTTACTATATAAATGCGCGATACGCACGGGCGCAGGGGGGTGCGAATCGTAAAACGCTGAATATAAAGGATCAGGTGTCAAGGTACTGGCATTTTCTTTGTAAAGTTTAACTAAAGCCTGTATCAATGCCAGAGGGTTAGCTTGCACAGCCGCAAAATCATCGGCTTCAAACTCTTGCTTGCGCGAAAACCACGCTAAAATCGGAGACAAAAAGAAGGTAAACACGGGCAAGACTAACATAAATAATAACAAAGCCATATAAGTCGAAGGGGTGCTAACCCCTAAGCCGTTGTAAAACCAGTTTTGCTGCATCAAAAACCCCAAAAGTGCCAAGCCGCCGAGGCTCACAATTGACACCCACACCATGCGTTTAAGAATATGTTTGTGTTTAAAGTGACCGATTTCATGTGCTAATACCGCCTCAACTTCATCGTTATTCAAGTCATCCAACAAAGTATCATAAAAGACAATACGCTTATTTTTGCCAAGGCCGGTAAAATAGGCATTGCCATGGCCGCTGCGTTTTGAACCATCCATCACAAAAATGCCTGAACTGGCAAAACCATTACGTTGTAATAACGCTTCAATGCGTTGTTTTAATTCCTCATTTTCAAGGGGTTTAAATTTATTAAACAAAGGGGCAATAAAAGTGGGATAAGCCCACATCATCAACACACTAAAACCCATCCATACCCCCCACACGCTCAGCCACCAAAATTCTCCGGCATGTGCCATCAACCACAATATCAGCGCGACAAAGGGAATACCGATAATCAACGTCAAAAGCATTGATTTCAACATATCGGTGATAAACAACCTCGGTGTGGTGCGGTTAAAACCGAATTGTGCTTCAATACGAAAAGTGCTGTAGACACTCGCGGGTAAATCTATCAAGGCTGACAATAAACCAAAACTAATCAGCACGGCAACTCCTGTCCATAATTCTGACCAGCCAATACTGCGCCATCCTTGATCAAGCAACTCAAGTAAACCACCGAGTATCCACAATAACAAGATGAAGACTTCAATTGCCATCATCTTTTGCCCAAAACCGATTTTTGTTAATGTGTAATCAGCCGCTTTTTGATGATCGTCTAGTGGAATTTTTTCGGAAAATGCGCTAGGAACCGCATTTTGATGGGCACGCACATGAGCTTTATGCCGCATCACTAACCAGATTTGTAATCCCGTTCCTAAAATTAAAAATATTAAAAAAATGACCGTTAAGTCATTTATCACAACAATCTCATTCATCATAAAAATCTCTTCGGAGTAGAAACACTACTTTTATTTAATACATTCAAGTTAAAATGGCATTTTTTTCAAATCAAGAAAAATGTCATGGCTTGTGGGTAATAAGTCATTCACAATAAGTCATTCACTTTTTGTCGTGCTTTTATTCAAATATCAATTCCACGCTGCGCGCAAAAATTTTAGCGTGGAAATCTAATAGCTTGATATTCTTGACCTTGAGTGATATCTAAAACCAACCGATTATCGAACAAACTATAAAAACAACCTTCACAGTCTCACTTTTAGGGCAGATTAGTATTTAAACCAAGTGGAATTGAATCTTATCAAATCAATGAATTATAAGACAATCCTTATTGAAAGTGATTTTGAATCATATCAAATTAACGAGTTATAAGACAATCCTTATTGAAAGTGACTTGATAAATCTTCAGGGCAAAAATTTTTGTACAAAGGGAAAAATTTTTGCATATTAAAAACTTTTTTATCGAATACTTTTGCCTCGAATCATTTTTCATGATCCATTATTACCCATTACCAAACCCTTATCCCTTATATCTTATGCCACAAAACCCAACTAACTTGATATGGATCGATATGGAAATGACGGGCCTCGATCCTCACAAAAATACTATCATAGAAATTGCGACACTTGTAACAGATGTCAACCTGAATACAATTGAAGAAGGCCCCGTGTTAGCCATTCATCAAAGCGATGAAATACTCGCTGCGATGGATGAATGGAACACCAGTCATCATGGGGAATCAGGCTTGACACAACGAGTGCGGCAAAGCGATATCACCATCGCTACCGCAGAACGTCTCACCTTAGCATTTCTTCAGCGCCATCTACCCCCCGATACCTCGCCCATGTGTGGCAACACCGTGTGCCAAGATAGGCGATTTTTATTTCACTACATGTCTGATTTAGAAAAATATTTCCACTATCGTCATATCGATGTCAGTACCCTAAAGGAACTCGCAAAGCGTTGGGTACCGAAATTACCCGAAATTAACAAAGAATCCAAACACCGAGCGATAAATGATATTTACGAGTCAATTGAAGAACTTAAATACTATCGTGAACACCTGTTTCACTTATCACTGAACAATTATCAGTGAACAGTTATCAGTTATCAGTTATCAGTTATCAGTGAACAATTATCAATTAAGTACATTAAATTTCTTATAGCCTATTTAATATATTGTCTTCAAATACCTAATCATTAAATAGGTCCAAGACACTCATCAGTTATAAATAGGGAACTGAAAAATCAAAACGTTTCAGTGGGCGCATTTCTAAAAAAAGGTCATCAAAATAAATCTTGAATGCCCGATTTTAGTGAAAAATTGATTTTGCGAAAGTGATTGGAGTGCAAAATTTATTTTGCAGTCTATGCTAATCATTTAAATAAGGTAACTCCAAAAAATTAAAATACCCACACCTTTAATCAATCTTCTTTCATTCTCTGCGGCTCTGCGGCTCTGCGTGAGCAGACAGTTTGTGACATAAGATTTGTATGCATAGAGTCGTGTGGTTATTTTGGGTATTTTATTTTTTTGGAATTGCCTAAGTTGTGCGTTATGCTACCCAAGTTGCCCCCTCATCGTTGAACATAAGTCTTTAATTCATTGAAATAAATAAGTATTTCATCGCGAAGCTATAGCTGACAGAAAATCGGGAAACGCTATAAATACCTTTTTTGCGAGTGTTTTTGCGTGCAAAAACATTTACTAGGTTATTGATTGTACTGAGGCCCAC
>JAYQWI020001430.1:0-2531 GCA_035871815.2 Candidatus Parabeggiatoa communis | reverse complement strand
AAGGGGCAACCTTAAAGCTCACCTCTCTACCAACGGCTTTGAGTGTTTCTCGAAGCAATTCGACAGAAAACCCGTCAGCAAAGCCCTCGGAACTCACAATGGCTAAAGGAGGATAATGAGGCTCGCTTGCTGAAATGATGGGAGGCAGTGACAGGGATTCTTCTGCTATCAGCAGTTCGTGGTAGCCTAAGACGATTATCAAAACTAAGGGCATGAAGACAAATTGATGCCCAATAGCGGGTTTAGTGTTACCTATTAAAAGGCGTGATGGTTTAAGCATGGCAATTTTCAGTTATCACATTGTTGTTCGGATGTATAAATAAGGGCAAACACGCAGGTTTGCCCCTACAAAACCCCAGAACATGATGGAATTGTAGGGGCGAACCTGCGTGTTCGCCCTCCCTTAATTGATTGTCCTGATTCGCGCTGATTTAAAATCAGCGTTTTATCCCTCGACAATCAATCATCTTTATAGCCGCTAGAAATGATAAGACATATTAATATGGAACCTTTTTTCCCAATTCGCTTCTGGATTACCCGCTGCAAAAGCACTCTCTATTGGAGCCCCGACATACGGCATGTTTTTGCCGGCGATAAATTCAACAAAGGTGTTGATGGGGCCGGTTTTGATCAGACAACCGGTAATATTCAAGTGAGAGTCTTCAAAGCCTTCTTCTCCTTTGAGAAGCACACCGTAGTCGTTGTAAAAAGTCAGCGATTTAACAACGGAACCGTTGATCGGCACATCATAAGCCACATTAGCAACAACTACAGTGCCTTCTGATGCAACGGGATAAGCATCACCAAGCCCACCCATTAAAATCGTTTCACGACTCATACCTATTGGGTTTTTTGGGTCATACTTGTACTTGGCCAATTCCAATTTGAGGTTGAAACGGCCATATTGTCCCATGAGATGAATATCCCCAGCCCAGTGATCACCCGTGTCGTCGGTAAGACGATTGTAAAGTTGGCCATATTCACCAGAAAAGCCTATTTCGGTACTACCCAAATCTCCATGTTCAATGGTATAAGCAATACGCCCATTCAACTGGTTTGTTTCTTCATTGGCTTGTTCATCCTGAGTCACGACATCATAAAAATATCGCTCATGTTTGTTCGGATTACCCCATTCGGCATTTTTGAAAAAGGCCAATTGTACATTAAAGGGTTTTGGATCATAAACCCACTTGACTCCGAAATCATGATCACCTTCTAAACCAAGGTAATGGTTTATTCCCCACCACCAGTTGTTAGAAGCAAAAGGTAAAATCCCAAAAGGCACTTGAGTCACTCCAACTTGGAGTTGACTGGTTTTTGAAAAGTCGTAACCCACCCAACCATGATACAAAATATCCATGTAGCTAAACCACATATAGCTGGTTGAGAGAGAAAAATCGCCATGCTTTGCGTCAAGCTTGAGAGTGAGGCTATCGAAACCCGTATCACCAAACTTTGTCTCACTCTCGTCTGCAAAGTCTCTATAGCTGTAGTTCAAACCCAAAACACCACCAAGTTTTAGCCCGTCAGCGTCGTTTAAGGAAAAATCGCTGGTCGTCGCGTCAAGCGTATCAGCTACAGGTTGTGTTATTTTCTTCACCTCATCCAACTCTTGTTCCAATGCCTCCAATTGAGTTTTCAGAGTATCAATCTCTTCTTGAAGGGATTGAGTGTCTGTGTCGGCTAATAATGGACAGCTTGACACACTGAATCCAAGAGTGAGTATCAAAACAACAGCATTTCTTAGCTTTTTCATAATAATGCCTCATCAATTGTAGAGACGCGATCGCGAAGCGTCTCTAATTACAAATAAACATTGCTTCTATTAAAATACCTGAAAATTTATGCTTCAGTACTTAGCACCTATAGCTTTTAATATCAGTAAAACTCAAAACGGGCATGAACCGAAGGTAGGCTACGCTAAATGTTCATTTTTATAGTTTTATAGGTTTTCGGGTCTTTTTTTGGGCAACTTGGGCAACTTAAACTGCCTTTATAATAGCAGGATTTTCAAAGCCCCCTTCAGATAATTTTTTCAAAAAATTATCTGAACATCTCTATCAGTTTATCAAAAACGCTATTTTTAACATCAGTCAAAAACAAAACTTCAGTCAGACATGGCTTTTTAGTTTGAATGTTTTAGATACATTTGCGAAGCAATTTAAAGCCCTCTTCAACATTCGATGTTCAAGTTTTTGCGTGCAAAAACTTGAACATTGAATAGAGTTCACAGAGTATAAGTATAAGATTTATAAACAAAATTAAAAGCAGTCAGCATTTCCCGTTTCTATTGGATAATCCATTTTAAACAAAACACCTTTGCCAGGTGAACTTTCACAAGTTATCGTACCCCGTAATTGTGTCGTCACGAGGTTATAACACATATAGAGTCCGAGTCCACTCGCGCCATGAACGTGATCGGTGGTAAAAAACGGTTCAAAGATCTTTTCTAAATCTTCAGAAGCAATCCCTTTGCCCGTGTCAGAATATTCAAAGTGCAAATTGTCCCCATTAAGTCGCACCACAAGATT
>JAYQWI020001429.1:0-1352 GCA_035871815.2 Candidatus Parabeggiatoa communis | reverse complement strand
AGGAAATAATAAAATGGAAAGCAATATTTCGACTCATCAATTATTACCTGCGTTACAAGTCTTACCACGAGCCGATAAGCTACGCATTGTTTTGTTTTTGATTTCACAAATGGCCCAAGAAGAAGGCATAGAACCGTCATTCTTCACCCAAAATTATCTGGATTGGAAACGTTATGATGCCTCTAGTGCGGCAAATACACTGTTAAAAATGTTAGCGGAAGAACAACAATCAGGAACTGAAACATAAGAGGTATTTATAAATGGAAACATTAAGACAATCTGCAATCACCGCGATTTCACAATTGCCTGAGACGGCTAATATTGATGACATCATTGTCGTTTTGTACAAACTGAAAAGCACTGACGCAAAATAAATTTTGCACTCCAAAAACCGCAAAATAAATTTTTCTGATTCAGACAGGATTAAAAATGCCAGCTAAAGATGTTTACCATGACACGGTTAAAAATGCCTTAATCAAAGAAAGTTGGACAATTACCCGTGATCAAATGTTGCTCCGCTTCGGTGGATTTGATATGTATATTGATTTAGGTGCTGAGCAAGTTTTCGCGGCAGAAAAAGAGGGACTGAAAATTGCCGTTGAAGTGAAGAGTTTTGTGAGTGGGCCTTTTATATCTGAGTTTCATACGGCTGTGGGGCAAGTGATGAATTATCGCTCTGCCTTGAAAAGAATTAATCCAGAATGTATCTTGTATTTGGCGGTGCCTATTGATATCTATCAGAGTTACTTTACGCGCCCCTTTGTCCAAGCCGTCATTGAGGATTATCACATCAAGTACATCGTCTATCATGTTGAAAAAGAGGAGATCGTGAAATGGCAAATGTAGCCGAATACCAAACTCATATTGAAAATTTGCTCAAGGAATATAGTCACTATAAACCGTCGTATGGTGATATGGAGACGGAACTGGTTTTTGATCGGGAACATAATCACTATATGCTAGTCAATGTTGGCTGGGATCAGTATGAACGAGTGAGTGGTTGTGTCTTACACTTAGACATCAAGGGTGATAAAATCTGGGTACAGCAAGATGGTACCGAAGAAGGCATCACCGATGAATTAATCGCAAAAGGTGTTCCCAAAGAAGATATTGTGTTGGCTTATCACGCGCCCTACAAGAGAAAACATACGGGGTTTGCGGTGGGTTAATTAAGCGTCAATGCCATTAACCAGGCAGACACGCAGGTAGGCCCCTACAAAACCCCGCGTATTATGTGATTGTAGGGGCGAACCGACGTGTTCGCCGTGTTAATGGCATTGGGGTTAAACGTTCGGTTTTGAACAGGATGACTTCGTTTGAAGGGATTGATGGAGGCCGACAGGATTAGATTT
>JAYQWI020001428.1:0-9404 GCA_035871815.2 Candidatus Parabeggiatoa communis | reverse complement strand
ATTTTACGATGATGGCTAAGCCTCATGTATCGGTGCTTGCGGAGGAATTGAAAAGTTGTATTGAGCCTGCATAGTTGTTTCTGTGTGGATAGAATAATGCAAACGGCGCATCAAATCGCGCATTTCTATTAGCAAAGCATTTTTTTTGGATTTTCGCTTGACATAGATATAAAGCAAAGTATATACTATATTTATTGTGAATTAGATGTTATGTATGCTTGTATTTGACAGGATAATTTTTAAACAAGGCAAACTTGCCTGATTTGTCGGATAATATCTAGGAATATAAGGGCAAATATGCCTTATAATAAGTAGTTATCCTGCTGAGACGCTCCGCCCTACTACACTTAGTCCCTGTCGTTCCGGGCGGTTGTCGCTCAGGATAACAAGGCGTTGGAGCGGACAGTTTACGTCCTTGGAAAATGCCGCTCAACTCAGGCATTAATGTTACTCTGACCCCAATTATTGTTGACTCAAAGTGGGCGAGAATTTCGGTTAATCCCTCGTGGTATTCTGTGGGGGGGGGAAAACCTGCGTGTTTGCCTTTTAAATCAATGGCATTGAGGCTGCTTTCCATACTCCATTTTTTGAATAACCTCTATCGGTATAGCGTTTCCCGATTGAATAAAGTACACTTCGCCTTCGCAAAATAAATTTTGCACTCCAAAGGCCTTTGAAAAATAAATTTTGAACGAAAAGGGCCTTCGCAAAATAAATTTTGAACGAAAAGGGCCTTTTAAATAAATTTGCAAAGGATAAAGGGGTCAGGCTCGAATTAAATCTTGCACAACTTAAATACAGGTAATATCATGAAATGAAAGAAATTACAACTCCACTTGAACTTATGGGAGAAATATCATGAATAAAAGCAATGAACCAATGAGCAAAGTTTTCGTAGAGCTTTCCAACGGTGGGCACAAAAGACTCCTGTTCAGGTGCGGCGGGAGATGAAGGATGAAAAGTAATGGAAAAAGACAACACGCATTTTCAGTATAGGTAAAGTAATGCGAATGCCGCATTAAATCTCGCATCTCTGTTAGCAAATTATTTTTTTTAGGTTTTTGCTTGACATAAGTTTAAACTAAGGCATAAACTATATTTACAAGAAAACTTAACTAAGGATTAAAAATTACATGAAAATTATCTCTTTATTTAACAATAAAGGCGGCGTAGGAAAATCCACTTTGGGTTTCCACTTGGGATATGTACTAAGTCAACTTAATAAAAAAATATTGTTTATTGATCTTGATCCACAATGTAATTTAACAATTAGTGGTTTGGATGAAGAAAAACTACATGAAATTTGGGAGGAAGAAGACCCATATATTGAAGATTACGAAGCCGCTTCAAAAAATAAAGAAAATTTTTTGAAAATAATTGATAAACCGAGATCTATACATTTTTTATTAAAACCCACAGAAGATGGATTGAATGAACTAGAGAAATACCCTGCTCCTATTAATTTAGCTCATAACTTAGACCTAATTCCTGGAAGATTATCAATTCATAAATATGAAAATAAAATTGCTGAGAGATGGAGTGGTGCATATCAAGGAGATAACTTGGCGTTACGTACAATTACAAACATTAGATCAGTATGTGAAAAGTACTCAGAAACCCATAATTATGATTACGTATTAATTGATACCTCTCCGAGCCTTGGTATTTTGAATAAAACAATCATTTCAACAGTAGATGGATTTTTTGTCCCAGCTCAACCAGATATGTTCAGTTTATATGGAATAAGAAATATTGGAAACTCACTTGAATTATGGCAAAGGGAGTTTAATACCATATATGGATTAATATCTGATGATAAAAGAAAGAAATTTCCCAATAAGTTTGTGCAGTTTTTAGGGTACACTATTTACAATGCTAAAAAATATCAAAAAAATCCACCAAATAATAAATATGATTTAGCACAAGCTCATTACTCTTACGTCAAAAAAATTCCAGAAATAATAAGTACATTTATTAAAGAAACCAATAGAATCAGCTTACCCGAAATAGAAATGGAATCACCAATAGGTGGTAAATCAGTAATGCATACACATAATACTTTTCCGTCTGTTGCTCAAGCTTTAAAGTGTCCAATGTGGGAAGTTCCTGATGTATATTTAAACATCAAAAAAAATAATCCAGTCCGCTTAAAAGAAATCGAATTGGAAGTAAATCAAGGCAGTTTTGGAATATATATAGCAACTAAATCAAAATACAAAGAATTTGCAAATGATTTGCTAAATCGGTTGAAATATTTGTAATGACTAATGAAATAGGTATCCAAGAAATATTAAAATATTACGAAGAGAAGCATTTTGAACTTGAACAGTTTCTTGTTGGTGTTCAAACTTTTTTTAACCGACATCCTGTATTAAATTCAGAACCAGTTCCAATAATTCATTCGGTTAAATCACGATTTAAAGACCCAGAACATTTAAGAGATAAAATCCAAAGAAAATTTAAAAATGGGCATCAAATTAGTAAAGATAGTCTTTTTGAAAAAATAAATGATTTAATCGGTGTTAGAGTTTTGCATTTATATCAAGATCAATTTCCTACCATTCATAATGAAATTTCAAAAAAAATTGAAAATGGCGATTGGTGTTTTGTAGAGAATCCAAAAGCATATACATGGGATCCTGAATCTAAAAAACAATATGATGATCTTAAAATTGATACAGAAATAAAAGACTCATTTTATACCAGTGTTCACTACGTTATAAGGCCAAATAACAGTAGTAATCCTGTTTGTTGTGAAATTCAAGTGAGAACCTTGTTTGAAGAAATATGGGGGGAAATTGATCATACCATAAATTACCCACATCCTACTCCGGATATTGCTTGTAAAGAACAGTTGAGAGTGCTATCAAAACTCGTATCTACAGGTACTCGTTTGGCAGATTCCATATTTAGAACTTATACGCATTATAAAGAAAAGGGAGAGGGCTCGAATTAAATCTGGCCCAATTCTAATTCAACAAATGTCCTAACTAAGCCTTGCAGACAACGCAAAAAGCCGCACGGCTCAAGAACTGTATTACCCAAGAACATAAAAAAACAAGTAAACTATTAATATGAAAGCCCACACCATCACAGAAGATAGTATGGGCTATGTTGAATGTACGCTGCAAATATAGGCTATTTGCTTAGTACGGGAGCGACATTAAATCTTACCACATTTATTACCAATAACCGGAACTTTAGCACAAACCTTGAGTCTGCCATCGTTTTCAATACTAACATCAGCATTTACAGATGAACACTTGCCAACAGCACAGGCTTTCATATCCGCATCGAAACTGAAGCTAGGATTACCGTTGTTAAACGCAATGGTTGTATCGATTGTACCTTTGATCTTCCATTTCTTTTTCTTACCAAAGATTTTGACCTTGCCACCAATTTATTTTTCAGTAGTTCCGGTGAAGATTTGCTGATTTTTGTTGATTAAGCCTGAGACAGACATCCTTTCAAAACCAAAATCAGAAGTTCCCTCAAACTCTACTTGTCCACCATTATCATCACTGATTTCAAATAGACCCTCTAATTTCACACCAGTACTACCAAAGTCGTCATATTTTCCTTCAATCAATAGAAATTGACGAGTTTTGCTAAGATAGCCACTTACAATCATGTATGCGTTAGGACCAGTAGATGGCAGTTTTAAGTTAATGAAGGGTATCTTCATGTTGTTGTTAGGATCATCAGCACGACCGATAAAAGACAGCCAAGGATCATTTTGATTTTCATTGTTGAGTATTAATGAAGCATAACCTAAATCAACTTCAAAACCACAATCAACACCTTCAAGCTTTTCACAAACATCAATGGAACCGGTCAATGTTGAGTTAATGCCAAGCTGTTTGATCGCGGCAGTAGGTATGAGAACAGGGATAGAAACACCATTGATATTAACGGTGCGTTGTGAGTTGACAAATTTATCCATATCAACAGAAACTGTTGCATCACCCGTTATTGATAATCCCCCCCCTTCAGGTAAGTTGACGAAAGGCACTGGGAATGTACCCGTTATCCAAAATTCACCGTTGAAAGTTGGTTGGTTACCATCAACCATAGGGATATCCGCCAGTAGTGGTTCGTAAGGAATATTTGTCTTGCCAGAAATACCAATACCTATCGCTTCAACTGCTTCTTCAAACAAAGGCACGCTATCAGTATGGAGAAACAGTGAGGGTGATCTATGGTCAATGGCAAATTCCAATTTACCACCTTCTGCTGATATGCTGGCACCACCCAATGACACACTAGCCCCAGTTGAATATGATAGATAGAAATACTTAAGGTCATCATTAAGTGGGAAACTTGTGTCTAATCCTGCATTTAAAGCACTTCCAGTATCATAACCAATAGTCATACTAACTGGTCCTTGAGCTTCTAAAGGCCCTATTGCTCCAGCACCTAACATGCCCATACTTGGCAATTCCGGAAGTTCAGTAATGCCAGTAAGTGACTCTAATTCTTTATTAGCAGCTTGAACAATGGTTACATCAGCATTTGGTAATGTAAACATATCATCAGCATCTGCACCTAAAACTGGAATGTTAAGGCGTTCTATAATAGCGTTACCAACCGGCGTATCCTGATCAACCCCAAGTGTAACTTCTTCGGTTCGAGTTACAAGATAGAAACTGACTGCATCACCATCTGAAGAAGAACCGTTAGAATATAGTCTTTCGTTGGATACTTTAAGTAATGTACCAACAGCCTTAGCATTTAGGTCTTTGAATGAAACTGAACCGTCATCATTGAATACAATTTCAAACCATTTGGGATTAGTTAGATCGCCGGTAATTTCATCAATATTTCCATCTTCTTCTTCATCCGTGATTGAACGCAAATAATAGCCATATGTGGTCTGTAGATGGAAACGATTATCAGGTTTCCGCTTCATTAAGAAATAACTTTGGGAATCAGGTTGGTCATACTTAACCCGAATTTTAGGCCAATAATTACCACCATGAGCACTGATGTATTTATTGGTTAATTTGGATTTAATAGCAACTTCTTGATAAACCGGATACTCATCTAAATCAACAATTTCTAAATCAGTTGCGTCAGAACTACAATCACCATTAGTGTAAACGGAATAATCATTGATTTCATAGGTTTCAAAGGACACTACAACACAATTACCATAATAGGTTTGTAATTTAACCGCAGTTGCACCCGGAAATGAACTTTCAGCTCCAGTTGGTGGCAATAGTTTAAAGGTTTCTTGCATATAGGCATCTGATACTGAATCATGCAATACATTTTCTTCAGTAAAACTAGCTACTTGACTTACACTCAAAAAGGTGTCATTCTTTGACCTGAATTGCACATCACCATTATCGTAGGTAAGCATAGTAAAGGTTTCAGCATTCCTTATATATTGGTATTGTTCAATATAGCCTCCAGTTGCAGTAAAATTATTCCTACCACTACGAATAGCTACTTTGCTTTCTTTCGCAATCTCAGGCTCTTTCTGAGCAATAATAAAAGCCGTCGCATCTTCATAATTAGTAGCAGTGGCCTCTATCCAATTACCACCTTCTGCATGACCTTGATTACCGACATTTATATAATTGCCATTAGAAACCCTAAGCAATATCTCATTTTCAGCCATAAGTGGTAAGCCACGAACAATCTCAAATCGTGTACTTGGATCGCTCGTATCGTTGGCACTGTAGCGAATAGACATACCGCCACCATTTTTAGCATAGAGGTAAGTGCCATAAGTACTCTGTAGAGAGATAGTGTTATCACCATGATCAATCAGATTGAATTCACCTCGAAAACGATAGGGTTTCCCACCATTATTGTAAGGACGGACATACTCAGTTCCGATCTGAGTTCCAAAGTACCTTCCAGCAGTTTCACCACTAGCAACTTGAATGGTAACTTCACCAGTAGGTAGTGAATGTGATTTCTCAAGTTCCACAACTTTGAAAACTGCATTTTGCCCGTATGTTGTAGCTGTGGCTTCAAGCCCACCATCTGATGTAATATTAATATAATGATTATTAGCAGTGCGAAACATAACTTCATCATCGTTCATCATGGGAAGACCACGAACAACCGTAAAGGTTGCTTTTCCATCTCCGTTATAATCTCCTTGAACAACATCACCACCACCGTTGCCAGAGGCTTTAAGATATTTGCCATTAGTAGGCACTTGTATACGCACCGTTCCATCACCCAGTTCAATAAAATGAAAGAACGTTCTCATTTCTACTTCTTGGTAACTGGAAACGACTTGTGGATAATTTGAAGTAAGTGCAGTTGTGATAAAACCTTCATAGCTAATATCATTACCATTTTCGTCTTCTTCATTGACTGAAGCGTGTAATGCTACAAAGCGATTATTAGCAGGTGCAGGAGATGCTTCAAGACTCACAGTTGCAACACCTAACATAGGGTTAGCAGTACTGGTTTTAAGATAAAGATTGTTTAGCTGTTGTATGCTTGCGTAAGCAGTGCCATTCATTAAATTGGCAACATTACCATTATGGTCAATGGCAGTATCGCCCGTACCTTCTTCAAAATCATAATAGGCAACCAGTCCGTTTTCTGTGCCGTCAAGCATATCATACATATCAGCTTGAATTTCTGATTGACTGCGAGCGGTGTTCCAAATACGCACTTTATCCATCTTACCGTTGAAATAGCGAACAAATTTACCGGGTCTGCCGATATAAAAGCGATTAGGTGCATAAGCGGAGAATGTCCACCCCGACATATCTTGATAAGCTGATAGTTCACCGTCCACATATAGATACATCATATTATCAGTATCCCAAACAGCAGCAACGTGGTACCAAGTATTTATTGTCGCTGGTATTTCAGTACTAATAGTGGTTTTTGCACCATTACCATCCTGATAGGTAAATGAGAATTCACCATCACTATTTAAGCCGGTATGGATTTCTAAAATATTGTTACCAATGAAACCATCCTCTGAAGAGTTACCCGTATAGACCATAACTTGTGTATCTGTCGTGTTCAGCTTAACCCAATGTTCAATGGTACCTTTACTACTAGAAATCACATCAGTTGACAATTCCACATAATCATCTGTACCATCGAATGACAAGCTATACATGTTATTATCGACATTGCCCAAATCCAAATAATAGCCATTGGAGCCTTCGGCGGTATATACTCCATTACCCATATCAGCAACCGTGAAAAGCGTTTCAGCAGTGGGTTCAGTTGCTGTGGCACTCATAGTACCATCGTTTAAAATTTGAACATAATTACCGTCAAGCGTGCGTAAACGAAAAGTGCTATCTTCATTATCAATAAGTAAGAAAGTAGCAAAATCGTTATAATCAGTATCATCTGCATGTGCGATACCATTATCAATTGGAAGATAGCTACCACCACCTTCGGCTGCATAAAGAAACTCGCTGCCATTGGGGTTTTGAATCTTCATAAACTGGTGCGTCTCCGCCAAAGCGTTGGGCCCCGCCATGAGTATCGCACAGAATGACATTATTGAAAAAATCAGGTTTCGTACCCTATTCATGATAATCACCTTCGGTAAACCAGACACCAGTCTGGTACTTGGTTAGTGGATTTTGTGTAGATAAAACTATTTTGCGGCATCTTTTATTCATAAGACTTTCCTTCAAAGGGCCCTCAATTTGCAAATAGGGAATTTTTATCCCGTTCCCCTTCCCATTTCAGATGTGAAATACTTATATAACAGATTACAGATTAAAAATTAAGTTAGATTATTTTACCTCTATACTTTATTTAACAGTTGGACTATATGATATCGGACTATTCTCCTTGATTCTAGGTGAATACACGCCAAAAAACGGTGCATTTGCGACAAATTTGGTATGTTCATTCAATTAAGGAATGGTGATTATTTAACGACTGCATTTCTTAAGTTTCGGGAATTCGCTTACGCTAATGAACGAAACATCAATTGTCCACTTTATTTAATTAATTTTCGTTCCTAAAAATAAAATTCTTGTTAATCAATTGATTAAAAATAGCTGTCCGAAAATCACTCAACTTATTCAAAGGTTGGTACATGATATAGTACTGTTTTCCTTGGTTCTAGGTGAATGCACGCCAAAAAACGGTGCATTTGCGACAAATTTGGCATGTTCATTCAATTAAAAATGAAATTATTATAAACTAATAAATTAATATTAATTAATAATTTGGGATTGAAATTTATAATTTTTGTTAATTCTACTTTATCTCACATAAAAGCATAATGTTTCAAAAGAGATTAACTTGAGCGAACTTTGCGACTTTGTGTGATTGAGAATGAAGTTGTGTTGCCCCAACTTGGATGTGATATCTATGTCTTCTTCAAATGATCCCCCCAAAAAGCACCATATCCTAGCAAGCTTAGGTAATGTGGCCACATTTTTTGCCACCTCCGTTGGCGTATCTCTTGAACACATCACCAAGGTGACTGGTATCAGCACCGCCGAACTAATGGACGCAGATACCCGCATACCCGAAAAGTTTATCCTGGAGATATTTCGTCTATTAGCTAAAGTCAATTCTAAGAAGAATTTATCCCTAGAATTAGCCAAAGTTGTCCCGTTCACTTTTCTTGGTTCACCGTGGCGGTTGCTGAAGACAGCCCCGGATTTTCGCACGATGCTAACACTATTCTCGCAGAACAGTGACTTGATTGTTGATCAACTTGATATTGAATTAATTGAGACTTCCATAGAAGGAATCTTACGAATGCACCATCCTTTTGATGAAATTGATGAGGGGGTTGGCGGAGAGGTTTGTATTGGGCTTGGGGCCCGAATCATACGAGAGCACTTTGGTGATGACGTATTTACCCGGGTACAGTTTCGACATTCGGCACGATACCCGGTATCCGTTTACGAAGATTTTTTTCAAGCACCGGTTGTCTTCCAAGCTGATTATAATGCCTTAGTTTCTCATCGTCAGGCACTTGACCGACCAAACAAAAAGGCGCGGCGGGTAGAAGCACGGGAATCCATTGAATGGCATTTAGCTCGTATGCGTCAGGAACTTGGCAAGGGTGACACTGACAAGCTTGCGGACATTCGCCAAGCGATTGAACGTAATGCTATGAAAGGTGACTATAGCGTATCAGGACTGGCACTATGTATGGCTATGAGTACCCGCAACTTGCAACGACGTATCAGGGCAGCTGGTACCAATGCCCATGCTTTACTGGATGAGGCCCGCTACGCTAAAGCTCTAGAATTACTCGCTAATAAACGCATCAGTATTGAGGAAATAGGCTCTCAGTTAGGATTCGGCGATGAACGAAATTTTTGGAAGGCTTTCCAGCGGTGGGCGCAAAAGAGCCCGGCTCAGGTTCGGCGGGAAATTAAGAAATGAATTTGTTATAAAATACAAATTATTAAATTTACCTATTTCCTAATTAAGTTATG
>JAYQWI020001427.1:0-3977 GCA_035871815.2 Candidatus Parabeggiatoa communis | reverse complement strand
CATGATTTTTTAGATAAAATCATCAATGACGTTCAGGATGGTAAACCCTCCGATTTACCCGTCATAGCCTACTATGATACTGGGCGTGCGCCGCGTTCGTGGGTATCTGTTTTTCAACAACGCCACCTTAAAAAATCATTTAATCGTTTCAAAGCTTTAGAAAATGCACTAACTAATAACCTGCGTTCTGAAGCGATAGCGATGATAGATTGGTTTGCATTGCAAGAGGATTTGGAACGTAGAACAAAAGAACGCCTACCTTCCTATCGTTCTGCTGTACTGGAAACGATTCGTCAAGCACTTCGTCGAATCCTGCCCGATTGTTCTCATTTGCACACCGAGATGGATGCGGTGAATTTGTCAATCAGCTTTTTGATTACATTTAAAAATGAAGACGGGCGCGAAGACATTTTATCACTTGATCAATTAAGTGATGGTTATCGCATGATGCTCGCTTTAGTTATGAACTTAGCGAGACGCATGTTGCAAGCCAATCCCCACCGAGAGAAAAAGGCCCTGGAATCTGAAGCCATTGTTTTGATTGATGAAGTTGATTTGCATTTACATCCTAAGTGGCAACAGCGTGTGTTGATTGATCTCATGGCTATATTTCCTAACACACAGTTTATTGTGACGACACATAGTCCGCAGGTACTCACAACGATCAAGCCAGAGCATATTATTTTGTTAGAACATGAAAAAGAGGTGATTGCAGAACAAGTGACTTCTTCTTATGGTGCTGAAAGTGGGCGTTTATTAAGTGAAATCATGGCTGTAGATGAACGTCCACCGGCTGAAGTGAATGAATTTACTCGGCTACTTGAACAATATTATCAGCTTATTGAACGCAATAAAGGTGAGAGCGAGGAAGCTTTAACAATACGTTCAAAGCTGAATGAACTGTCTATTGATGACCCAGATTTAATCACAGCGGATATGGAAATTGAGCGGCGGCGCGAGGCACAATAATGAAACAGGTAAAACAATTGAATGTGCCGCCAACGAACTTGCAGCGTTTTTTACAAGATTATCCCCCGACAACCCGCCATATAAGCGATTGGGAGGCCTTCAGAAATGATAATGGCGGCAAGAGTTATCGTGAACTGATTAATGAACTGACTCACATTCAACATGGACTCTGTGCTTATTGTGAGATAAATCTTGTCAAAATGATTGGGGGACAAGCTATCTATGACCGTGAAATAGAACACTTTCACCCCAAATCAGATATTCCTCATCAAAACGATTGGATGTTTGAAATCACAAATCTATTTGCGGCTTGTAAGGGCGGTTCTGAAACTAATTTGTTTGGTGAAAAAGCGCGTGAGGGCTACAAAGATAATGCCCGTTGCTTGCCCCCCATCAAAAAAAATATCAGTTGTGGAGGAACAAAAAAAGATAACATATTAGATGAACAAATTCTTAAACCAAGCGAATTACCTATTTCACCCCCTTTATTTTCAGTCTCAATTCTCAATGGTGTGATAAGTCTTGATGAGAATGCTTGTCATCAAGTGGGGATTGATCCCGAAAAGGCGAAAGCGACGATAAAAGAGTTAAACCTTAACTGTAGACGCTTATGCGAAGTGCGAAAGCGTATTTTAAAAAAGCTTGATGCTGATTACAGGAAGCGACGCGCCAGTCTCAGCAATGCCGATTTTACAGAGATTGACGCTTTACTCAATCAAATGACCGCGCAATCTCTCGCCGTTAAAAAAGAGGGTAGTCTCCCAGCTTTTTTCACGACAATTTGCGCATTTTTCGGTTCAAGGGCTGAGGCATTTCTTGCTTAGGAATGGTGATTAGTTAACTTGAGCATTTTTGTTGTTTCGGTAATGAGCGATTTCCCGAAACATCAATTGTTCACTTTATTTAATTATAATTCTCATTCCTTAAATGAAAATGAACTCAGTAGCTATGTTCATCCATGAACGTTGTTATTGATGCAAGGAAAACTGATTTCAACATCTGTTAATAACAAACCGGTTCTGTAAACCTGAAAAAAGGAGTACGTTATGTCTTTCTTAAAACAAAATTCACCGCGGTTGGTGGCAATCTTGATTATCATTATCTTATATGGTTTTGCCCAATTGCCCGATATTTCAACAGATGAACGAGAACAACTCACGCAACGCTTTCATTTTTCACAACTTGCCCTGCCGGAAGTACCCGGGCCCAAAAAACGTATCGTGCGAGAAGTTAATCCTAACTTAGAACATATCGCCGGTTGGATTTCAGCGGTGGGTGCTGCTGTCGCACTGAATGATATTGATAACGATGGTTTATCCAATGATCTCTGCTACGTGGAAGTCCGCACTAATCAGGTGATTGTCGCGCCAGCACCGGGCACGGGTACGCGCTATCAGCCATTTACCCTGTCCGCTGCTCCGTTGCCTTACGATAACACGATGGCACCTATGGGGTGTTTGCCGGCTGATTTGAATGAAGACGGTAAGATGGATTTGTTGGTGTATTACTGGGGCAGGCCGCCTATTGCTTTCTTGCGTACTGATGAGCAAGCTGAGCAACAGTATCATCCAGTGGAACTCGTTAAACCAAGCTCTGACGGTTTAGAACGTTGGTTTACCAATGTCGCTAATCTTGCTGATTTGGATGGTGATGGACACGCTGATCTGATTATCGCGAATTATTTTCAGGATGGCGCACACATTCTTAATCCGAAGGCGACTATTCCAGATGAAATGCAGCATTCCATGTCGCGTGCCTACAATGCTGGGGGGACTTATTTTTTCCTTTGGGAACAGCCAACCAGGGGTGAAAAGCCAACTGTGCATTTCCGCCAAATTAAGGGTACCGAAGTGTTAGATAAGCCTAGCAATTACGCCTGGACATTGGCACTGGCGGCGGCCGATTTAGATGGCGATTTGATGCCTGAATTGTATTTTGCCAATGACTTTGGGCCGGATCGCTTATTACACAATCGCTCTACGCCTGGTCATCTCAATTTTGCCTTGTTGGAAGGCGAACGGCAATTCACTACACCAAGCTCCAAAGTTTTAGGCAAAGATTCATTCAAAGGGATGGGCGTTGATTTTGCGGATATCAATGGAGACGGGTGGCTGGATATCTATGTCAGCAATATCGCGGCCGAGTATGCTCTTGAAGAAAGCCATTTTCTGTTTGTCAGTACTGCTGAAATTGAAGGCATGAAAGAGGGCTTTGCGCCTTATGTTGATTTGAGTGAACCCTTGGGTGTCTCTCGCAGTGATTGGTCTTGGGATAACAAGGTTGCGGATTTTGATAATGATGGTATTCCTGAAATGATACAAACCACTGGCTTTTTGAAAGGCGAGATCAATCGCTGGCCAGAACTACAACAAATTGCGATAGGGAACGATGAACTCCTCAAATATCCCCGTTATTGGCCTCGCTTAAAACCAGCCGATGCCCATCATCCCAGCGATGATCTCAGTGGTCACAAACCCAATCCTTTTTATGTGCGGGCCGCTAATGGACGCTATGTCAACATCGCTTCTGATTTAGGTTTAGATCAATTGCAAGTGAGCCGAGGCATTGCAGTGGCCGACGTGGATGCTGATGGGGATTTGGATTTCGCCCTAGCGAATCAGTGGGAGGATTCTCATTTTTATCGTAATGATTGTCCAAACGGATGTGGCCCGTTTTTAGGGCTGCATGTTAGGAGGCCAGTTAGGATGAACCAAAACGAGCAAGTGATTGTTTATAAAGGCCATCCTACCCATCCAAGCATTCCTGCTGTTGGTGCGGCAGCCAAAGTGATTTTGTCGGATGGACGAACACTGGTGGCACAGGTTGACGGGGGTAATGGGCATTCAGGCAAACGGAGTCCTGATTTGCACTTTGGGCTTGACAACGTTCCCCCAGAAACGCACATCAAAGTAGAACTGCGTTGGCGAGATAGGCTGGGTACCGTACATGAAAAGGGACTTTCGTTATTGCCCGGTTGGCATACGGTGGAACTTTTTTGAAGGGTGTGA
>JAYQWI020001426.1:0-4073 GCA_035871815.2 Candidatus Parabeggiatoa communis | reverse complement strand
CAAGTACACACGGGCATTATTGGCACTGACTCCTTTACTCATATTTTGGGCCAGCGACAAGAATTTGGTCAACGTGATAATATCGTCTACCAGCTTCACGGGTACGAAAGATGCTGCCTGTGTTTCGGGCTGCCTTCTCGCCGTTTCCAGTACCGAAATGTGTGCTTGAATACGCTTTTCTGCCGTTGCTAAATCATTGGCTTCCACATCATAAAGCGCATAAGAAGCGATTTCGCTGGTCCATAATCCCAAGGCATGTTGGGCTACCCATTGTGGGGCTATCTGGCCTTTTTTTGATAAGGCAAATTGGGGCTTTTGGTTTGTTTGCTTAAAGGTATCAAAGTATTGCACAGTGGCTTTACCAAAATCCGATGAGTGATGTGCTTCCGGCACGGCTAATTCAAAAACCACCCAGTAAGTTTCGCCCACCGCTAAGTTGGGAACAAAGACACGAATGCCTTTGTCTTTGGTAATCAAGTCAGGTTGTGGCTTAACGCCATAGTCTTCTTCTACCTTTTTCCCGGTTAAATCAGCCTCTCTTTCTATCGCGGCACGGGCCGCCGGATCCGTAATGAGATCGTGTCCATAAAAATGCAGAATATCAATCTCTGGATCAATCTCTATTTGCATTTGCACATTGATAGCGGCGAGATGAGTTCTTCTGGCAAGTTCTTGTTGTAGGCTGTGGCGAACATCTTCTTCTGGTTCTATGACAAAGGTACTCTGTCCACCCGTGATGCCAGCGAGTCTATCCAATTCAACTTTGTTAGCATCGTTGCCAAAGACAAAGGTGGATAAACGGATATTGCCATCGGTGGCGGTATTTTGGCGCATTTTAGCGGCGATATTTTGACGAATTTTAATCCAGTCGGTTTCTCCCTCAGTTGGATTACCATCAGAAAATAAAAAGAGTTGATTAACCCTCTGTGCTCCCCGATAACGTCTCATTTCATCTATACTGATAGACAAGGCAAGGTTAATATCTGTACTGCCACCTGCCTGCAATTGGTTGATCTTTTTGCCAAAATCGCTAGGGGAAATATTTTGTTTGGGTGTTGATTCTAATAGCGTTTTAGCTTGGTGATCAAACGCGATCACACCAATGACATCATCCGCCCGTAAACGAGTAAATAATTCTCGGATTGCGGCTTTGACAGTATCTATTTTTTCGCCAGACATAGAACCACTGACATCAACCACAAAGATGTAGTTCACTGGGGGAGCTTGGGTTTCAGGATGTCCAACCGGCGCGATGTCTGCCATTTTCAAAGCGATTTCTAAGTAGTGCGTTGCCCTGTTATCACGCTTTTGATGGGTAGGAATCGTGGCAATGCCATGGTTAACCGCTAAGGCATTATTGGATTTTGGTGAAGGAATGCCTTCGGTATTCAGTGCCACAAAATCATCAAAACGGATTTTATGTTGCTCAATTATGAGGCCTTGAGCAATCAGTTCTTTAAGGCTCGTGGTTAGTTTTGTACCAAAGGCATTATTCCTGCGTGTGAATAAACCATTATGGGGTAATGGTTGAGTTTTTAAGGTAATTGGAATATGTTGATTATGATACTCTAAATGAGAAGAAATAGAATAAATATCTAATCCAGGTGCCCCCAAATCTACTGAAGAAGAACCATGACCAGGAAAAAAAACGAAATCAGAATGCTTATAATCCACACCAGTGTCTATAATAGTAATTATTACTTCATAGTTACTGGAAGAATAACCATATTCATTCAGTTGTGATGAGGTAGAACTTTCATTATTCAGAGGTAATTCAGGCGGTTCTATAGTAGGCATATCAGAATCACTATTACTATTTGCAGTTGGTAATAGTTTTTCTGATGTATGTCTATATGAAGTAATGTACTCCACAATGTATAATAAAATTGTTACAAGAATTATTGTCACCATTGCTCCAAACAATGAGCTTTTTTTCATTTTTCTCTTTCCTCTAAAAGCAAACAAGTGGAAGCATAACACCAAAACGGTAGCACATTGACAGAATGTTGAGTTTTCTTAACACTCATCAATATGCTGATTATCTTAGCTTATTCATTATTTACCATAATTGACTTTCTGAACAAAGCTTATTCATTATTTACCATAATTGACTTTCTGAACAAAGCCATTTCTCACTCTACCAAATTTGTTCAGTTCATGAACAAAATAACTACGGACTTGTGGAATGTCTGAAATACCTTTCCTCTTTCCCAGATTTTGAGCTAGGGAAATAAATTTATTAAGCGTGATGATGTCATCCGCAAGTTGCTCTGATGCAAGGTTATCTTTCGCAAATTCAAGTACCGATATATAATGCTTAATGCGCTTTTCAGCCTTATAAAGGTTATCTTCATAAAGGTCATCAAGCGCGTAAAAAGCCACTTCGCTTGTCCATAACCCCAAAGCATGTTGTGCTACCCATTTGGAGGCTATTTGGCCTTTTGGCGATAAGTTGAATTGATACTTTTCGTTTTGACGAGCAAAAGTATCCATGTATTGAACGGTAGCCTTTCCCAAAGCTGATTGTTGGCGTTGTTCAGGCACAGCTAATTCAAAAACCACCCAATAAGTTTCACCAATAGCCAAGTTTGGTATAAAAATGCGAATACCTTTGTCATCAGTCACAATGTCCGCTTGTGATTTAATACCATGCTCTTTTTCTATTTCTAACTTGGTGTCCTCAATATCTCTTAGTACCGCTGCCCTGCTAACAGAGTCAGTTATGAGATCGTGACCATATAAATGTAGAATATAAATATCTGGATCAATTTCTATCTGCATTTGCACGTTCATCGCTGCTAGATGGGTTCTTTTATCTAGCTCTTGTTGCAAATTGTGCTTCACATCCTCAGGCTCTATGACAAAGGTACTCTGTCCTCCCGTAATTCCGGCGAGTTTATCAAGTTCAGTTCTACTGGCATCAGTTCCAAAGGCAAAGGTTGATAACCGGATGTTGCCGCGTGTTTTATCGGCAATGTTTTGTCGAATTTTAATCCAGTTTTCTTCTCCAGAAGTGGGTTTCCCATCGGAAAATAAAAAGAGGTGATTAACTTTATGACTGCCGCTATGACGATTTATCTCGTTTAGTCCAAAAGATAAACCCAGATTGATGTCTGTTCCACCATCTGGGGTAAGACTGTTGATAATTTTTCCAAATTCGTCAGGAGCAATTTCTTTTTTAGGGATTGATTCTAATACCGTTTTTGCTTCGCCATGAAATGCGATAATGCCAATAACATCATCTGCCTTCATGTTGTTAAATAATTCCCTGATAGATGCTTTGACGGTATCAAGTTTTCCCCCTTTCCTCATTGAACCACTGGTATCAATCACAAAAACGTAATTCACAGGTGGTGCTTTGGCTTCTGGATGTCCTGAAGGTGCAATATCTGCCGTTTTTAAAGCGATTTCTAAGTAGTGCGTTGCCCTTTCATCACGCTTTTGATAGTCAGGAATCGCGGCAATGCCATGACTGACAGCCAAGGCATTATTGAAATTCGGTAAAGGAATGCCATCAGTATTCATTGCCACAAAGTCATCAAAACGAATTTTATCTTGCTCAATCATCACGCCTTGAGCAATGATTTCTTTAAGGCTAGTAGTCAGTTTTGTACCGAAAGCATTATTTCTGCGGATAAATAAACCATTATGTGGCAGCTGTTTCATTTCTGGTAAATAGAAACTATATTTCAGATCAGACAAAGAAGTAGGGATAGTATCCCGAGATATAATAATAGAGTAGGAACCGGAATTAATATTTTCTATTACTTCCTGCGTTTCTCTACTACCTTTGGATTTTTCCTTTGTTGTTGATGGCCGTAGCTTAGGCAGTACAATTTCCTTCATATTGCTTCGTGCTTCTTTTTCCTTAGCCTTTTTTTCCTTTAGCTTCTGTTCCACATCCGGCATATTCCCAGCATTTTCTTTCTCCTTTTCCGAACCAATTTGTAAATCAGCCGGAGAAGATAGTAGTCCGGATCTTCCTTTAGGGAGAATTTGTAGATCATCCTGATAAGCTAGTTCGGGCCTTTTAAGGACAAAAGCATAACGATGATATCTTTTTTCGAATCTTT
>JAYQWI020001425.1:0-4206 GCA_035871815.2 Candidatus Parabeggiatoa communis | reverse complement strand
ATGTTCTCTACCCCTTTGATTCATACTTTGACAAGCCAAGCGGGCATGTTGTCTCCAACCGGGAAATGTAGAACTTTTGACTCTCGTGCCGATGGCATGGCACTGGGTGAAGGTGTAGGTGTTGTGGTATTAAAGCCCCTAGAACTCGCTTTAAAAGCCGGTGATCATATCTATGGTGTTATCAAAGGCTCTGGTATCAATCAAGATGGAAAAACCCACAGTGGTATCACAGTACCAAGTGCTTCTGCTCAAACTGAATTAGAATGTGAGGTGTATAGTCAATGCAATATCCACCCCGAAACCATCAGTTATGTGGAGGCCCATGGTACCGGCACCCCGTTGGGCGATCCAATTGAAATTGAGGCACTGACCAAAGCCTTTAGAAAATATACTCACCAAAAGCAATATTGTGCGATTGGTTCAGTCAAGACCAATATCGGGCATACGCAAATCGCAGCGGGCATTGCCGGTTTAATCAAACTGTTATTGTGTTTAAAACATAAGACCTTGGTGCCTTCTCTCCATTTAGAGAAAGAAAATGAACACATTAACTTTAAAGAGAGTCCCTTTTATGTGAACACTCAATTAAAAGAGTGGAAAACGGCTCACGATATGCCAAGACGCGCCGCGATAAGTGCCTTCGGCATGAGCGGTACGAATGCTCATTTAGTGATAGAAGAATATGAAAGCCCAGAATGTTCGGTTCTTCCTAGTAAAATACCACAACTCCTCGTGTTATCAGCCAAAAATGAAGAACGGCTTTTAGCTTACGCGCAGGAAATTAGAGACTTTTTAACTTCTAAGCGGGCAACCAACGTGGTAGAGCAACCAGGAAAAGTGGCTGAATATCCAGAGTCTCGTTGGCAAATCCAACAGGACTTATTAAAACTGAGCAGTGAGATTTTAACGATTGGTGTCAATGAGATTGATTTGGACGTGGCGTTTAGTGAATATAGCTTTGACACGGTGAGCTTGTCAGAATTGAGTGCTCGGCTCAATGACAAGTATCAAGTTTCAATAACTCTATCCATTTTGTCTGGATTAGAATCCTTGGCGGCGGTAGCTCAATACTTGTATGACAATTCTCAAGCGGGGGAGAGTATCGCTTTGAGAAACAGTGAAGCCAATTTTTCTCTAACTGAGTTGGCCTACACGTTGCAAGTGGGCCGCGATGCGATGGTGGAGCGGTTGGCGATGGTGGTAGAAAGTTTTGAGGAAGCGAAACACAAATTAACGCAATATGTTCAAGGACAAACTGAGATAGAAGGTTTTTATCAAAGTAATATCAAAGCGAACAAAGTTCAATCATCTGATATGTTGATTGCCGGAGAAGCTGGCGAAGCTTTTATGAGAGTGGTTATTAATAATAAGGATTTCTCTAAATTGGGGCAACTGTGGGTGTCTGGAGTAGAGATAGATTGGCAATTGCTTTATCCAAACCAAAAGCCGCAGCGTGTTTCTTTGCCAACTTATCCTTTTGCCAGAGAGCGGTATTGGATACCGACAAGCGAATCCAAGCATCAAACTGTAGAAAAACACAGCCAAATTACCAAACTCCACCCTTTATTGGATAGCAATACTTCAACTCTGAAAGAGCAAAAATTTACCACCCAGTTGACTGGTGAGGAATTTTATTTAACTGATCATGTTGTGGGAGAACAAAAAACCTTACCGGGGGGGGCAATCCTAGAAATGGCCCGTGTGGCGGGTGAATTGGCGGGTGAACAGCCGGTAAAGAGAATCACGAACATTGTTTGGGCTGAACTTCTAACTGTGTCTGATACATCTAAGGGCGTTGACATTAGCTTATACCCGACTTCAAACGAAGTTGAATTTGAGGTAACTAGCCTTGATGACAATGGGTCACGGCAGGTACATGCTCAAGGTCAATTAATTTATGAAAGTCAATTGGTTAGTGAATCTGAACGAATTGATATTGAGGCCATCAAAAACCGTTGTCCAACAATCTGGAGCAATACCGAATGTTATCAGTTATTTAATGCTACCAACCAACACTACGGACCTGGCTTTCAAACGATTCAAACCCTATATCACAATGACAGTGAAGCCTTATCCCGTCTTTTGGTACCCAATCTGTTAAAAGAGGGTTTTAACGATTTTGTTCTACATCCGTCACTCATGGAGGGTGCGTTGCAAACGGTGAGCGTCTTGATGGGGCAGAATACCATACCCTACGTTCCATCAACATTGGGTGAAGTAGAAGTTTTAGGGCCGTTATCCGAGCAAAGTTATGCCTATGTCCTCAAGGCTAAAGACCCTCACCTCAAATTTAATATTTTAATGTTGGATGAAATGGGGGAAGTACGGGTTCGCTTGTCCGAGTTTTCGGTGAAGCCATTGACGCAACAACCCGCCAATACGCCGGTAAAAATGTACTATGAAAACGTGTGGCAACCCTCAAAAACCGGTTTGCCCACCACTTCAGTGCCAATCGACCTGGCTCAAGGTGCTTCAGCAACGGGCTTAGTGCTATTGTTTGATCTTGATAAGACTCGTTACCCGGTTTTCAAAGAACGACTTTTAAATGAAGTCATTCTCGTCATGCCTGGGGAAAGTTACCAAGCATTAGATTCTCAAACCTATTCCATTAATCCCAACCACCCGGCGGATTATCGTCAATTGTTGGCAAAGACCGGCCTACCAAGCCACATCATTCATCTTTGGTCGCAAACACCGTTTGATGAGGGGGTGCTGAATACTCAACTAGAAATGGGCCTTTATTCTTGTTTCCATCTCAGTCAAACTTTATTGGAACAAGCACCGGTTAAACCCATTTTTGTGTCATACATTTATTTAGACTCATTCGAGGCGCGGCAACCCCAGTATGCGGCTTTTCAAGGGTTTGCCAAAACCATTCGCTTGGAAAATCCCAATTTAAATTACCAAACCATCGCTCTGTCTCGCTTGGACAAGGTAGTCGATATTGTGTTGAGCGAATTTCAAACCTCAGATATTGAAGTTTGCTACGATAATAAGGGGCAACGCTGGGTTAAACATCTGAAAGAATTTGATGGTACGCTTGAGACTCGCACCACAACGTTGTTAAAAGAAAACGGAGTCTATCTGATTACGGGTGGTGCTGGCGGTTTAGGACTGATTTTTGCCGAATACTTAGCCAAGCATTTTAAAGCCAAGCTGGTTTTGAGCGGGCGTTCGGCGTTAAATGAAGCGCAAACCCATAAAATTCAACAACTGAATGACTTGGGTGCTCAGGTGATCTACCAACAGGCCGATATTTCTAACCGCGAAGAGGTGGTGAACCTTATCGCCCAAACCAAATCCCGTTTTAATGAAATCAATGGCATTATTCATAGTGCTGGCGTGGCACCACAAGCTTCTTCAATCCTGAAGAAAACCCCCGCTGAGATTGCCGCTGTATTGGCTCCTAAAGTTCACGGTACCCTCTATTTAGACGAAGCCAGTCAAGAAGAACCCTTAGACTTTTTTGTGTTATTTTCTTCCTTTGCCGCGGTGATAGGGATTGTCGGACGGATGCTAAGTGAATACGCTTATGCCAATAGTTTTATGGATAACTTTGCTTTATGGCGCGAAGAACAAAGGGCAACTCAAAAACGGTTTGGTAAAACACTTTCCATCAACTGGCCCTCGTGGCAAAGCGGTGGTATGCATGTTGATGAACAAACTGAAAAGTGGATTATTAACACCATGGGGATACAAGTGCTTTCAACCGAAATGGGGTTGGAAGTCTTTAATCAAGGGCTAACATGGCCAGACAAAAATCAATTTCTCTTCATCGAAGGCTTTCGTCCGAAAGTCAAAAAATGGCTGGCACTTGAACTTGAATCAGCAGATATCTTAAAGCCCACAGAAACCATAGTCTCGTTGGACTCGACCGCTAAAAGCCAACTGTTAGAAAAAGTCCAAGCCGGCTTGGTGAATATTGCCGCAACCATTTTAAAACTTAATCCTGACCAGATTGATTTGTCTGACCATATCAGTGAATATGGTTTTAATTCGATTGCTTTTACCCAGTTTGCGGATCGTATTAATGAAAAGTACCAATTAGAGATCACACCGGCCATATTCTTTGAATATCCGTCAATGGGTGCTTTATCGCAATTCATGTTCGATAAATACCAACAACGTTTTCTTGACTATTACCAAAACAAAATCGTTTCCACCACGTTGCCAACCACAGAAACGACTGTCCAGCTCAAAAGTCGA
>JAYQWI020001424.1:0-1881 GCA_035871815.2 Candidatus Parabeggiatoa communis | reverse complement strand
CAAGTTCGTCTTCGTCAATGCTGAAATCAGCAAGGCTCAACAACCGGGCAAAAGTGACAAACCCTATTTTAGAGGTACTGTCCCAAAGCGTATAAAGGCCATTTTTCAAAAACAAGCTTTCGCCTCTGTCGTGCGTCTACTTGTTATCGTGACAGCATCACTGTTTATCTCAACGCTTGTAAAAGCAGAAGAACCCTTTCCGAAAGTAGAAACCGCTCATAAATTTGTGTTTCTGCCAAAATTGACTGCTGGCATGATGCACTATCAATATAAACTTGGTGCGGGAAGCCGTACCTCTGAAATTGATGATCCACGTAACTACAGCGAGAACCTTTTTTTCGGTGGGGTGGGTGCAACATTGGCTTATGACAACCTGTTTTTTCTTGACGCTCATATCCTGAAAACCAATACAGAAAATGTTGTTGAAGACAACACTTTTACCACTGCAACAGATAGAACGGTATTTTACACTAGGGATACCGGCCTTAGGCGTAGTGACTATGCGATAGCACTGAGTTATGCCGTGAAAACAGACTTTAAACTTTTTCTCGGCTACAATGGTAGCAAAACCGATTACAACTGGACTGACAATGAACGGGATGACGAGGGTGGCAATGTGGGTTCCGCCTTGAAAAATAACGAGTTTCGCACAAAAGGGCCCTTTATTGGTGGGGCTTATGGTTGGCGCTTAGGGGGCGGTGTGGTTGGGCTCAGTATTGCCTATGCCTACCTAGAGGGTGAAATAGAAACCAGCCGATTTCATTCTGAGGGGAATAGTCAAAAATTCACACTTAAAAACCGTAAACGAACAGAACAGGTGTCATCCGACACAGTGGGTTGGAAACTGGGTATAAGTTGGCATCAACAGATTAACAAAGAACTGTCTTATGGCGTGTCATTAAGTGGGTTTAGATACAACTTTGAGGCAAAAGAAGGCACTTTTCGTGATGATCTGTTTAGTGATAACAGAACACATGAAATTATTAATTTAGATGCTTATGATGTGACAGAAACGCTATTTTCTCTTAATGCGTCATTAAGATATCGTTTTTAGCCAAGTCGCGTGGGTACCTTGTCAGTGCCCACCCACTGCAACACACCACAGTTTCTTATTGTTTTTAGCTAAACCAAGGCTGCTTGACTGACATGACAAGAGAAAAGTACGACCAGTATTCCAAGCAATTTGTAGCAGATATCCTTGAACCTAAAGGTGATGCCAAGATACAATATGAAATTCATCCTGGAGAAGCTCATCAAGCTGATGTTTATTTTGTGCCAGCACCTGGTGCAGACTTCCACCCTTTAGGCTTACTAGGAAAAATAGCAGCTAAGCCCTGTTTAATCGAACCTTTCCGAAATCCGCCGAGCAAAATCGAACTTCAAACCTGTGTCCAAAAACTCCTTACGCTGCGGACTGAGTTATTGAATAAAGTAAAACGGGACAATAAATCTTTAGAGGACAAGGACAAAAAATCTTTACAGGAAGAAGAATTGCCGCGTTTGTGGATTTTAGCAAGTTCGGCTTCAGATAACTTATTGGATTTTTTCGGTGCGAAAGTTGATTTGCCAAACTGGTGTGAAGGCGTTTACTTTTGTGCTGAAGGATTTAGAACGGCAATAGTTGCGATTAACCGCTTACCGCCTACACCCGAAACACTTTTACTAAGACTATTAGGAAAGGGAGCCACGCAACAACAAGCGATTAAGGAAATGCTTGCTTTTCCAAAAGACAATGCTTTACGCAACCATGTATAATATCTGCTCTATAGGTGGCATATTTAGAAGACCAAGACGGATTAACAGAAGATGATCAGGAGTTGCTTATGAACTTATCAGAGATTGTAGAACAACGGCAGCAAAACATTCGTTTAGAAGAACGGC
>JAYQWI020001423.1:0-2109 GCA_035871815.2 Candidatus Parabeggiatoa communis | reverse complement strand
TCGCAGCGGCGCAAAACATTACGCAATACCTTAAAAACGATATTGGATGCTGTACAGATAGAAGCAGCAGGAATTGATCCACAAGCGCGTGCGGAAACCTTGACACTTAAAGAATTTGCACAACTTGCGAATATCAATGCCTTGGAAAATTGAATATAAAAAAAGCCTCAACCCCCTTCGACAGGCTCAGGGCACGGGCTTGAATGTGAATAGGTTTTGGTAAAACCTGGGGAAGGATAAAAAACAAAAGGCCTGACAACCCCTTCCGTATTGGCATCTTGATAAACTATCAACTTTCATCCATTATAATCAAAACACGCTAGACAAGAAGCCATAATTGAAAATGTTAGATTCACTGTATATCAAAAACTTTCGTTTATTCAAGGAATTAAGCATTAAACGCTTAGGGCGCGTTAACCTGATTGTTGGGAAAAATAATTCCGGAAAAACGGGTTTGTTAGAAGCCTTGTTGCTCTATGCCAGTAATGCTTCGCCTGATTGGATTAATACCTTAATTTCTGAACGCTCTGAAAATTGGGAAGTCGAAACCTCAAGTCGTAACCAGAGACAACCCGATGACAACAGCCCATTACGTCACCTTTTTTATGAACGTCACTTTCCGCAATCCGTTGAAGCGGGTATTGAAATCGGTTCTTTAAATGAACCCAATAATAGAATACATCTGCATACTCGTTACTATCAAATTGTTGAAAATGAAGACGGGGCGCGTCGTCGTATTCCCATTACTAAACCACACCCTTTTGATTTAACGGATGTCTTGAAGGCCTTAGCATTTCAAGAAAGTCGTGAAAGTCAACCGATATTACTGTCTTATCTGTCTCCAATCGAAGCGATCAAACCGGCTAATCAACCCAAGATGGCCGTTGAATGGGTATCATCCGCTGGCTGTTGGAATGATAAACGGGTTGCTGAACTCTGGGATAACATTACTTTAACCGATTTAAAAGAAGAAGTGGTCACGTCGTTACAAATAATAGAGCCGAAGCTACAAGACTTGGGCTTAACTATTGGCACTGAGCAAAAGAGATTTGTGATTGCACGGTTTAAAGCTTCTAAAGAAAGAATACCTTTAGACAGTCTAGGTGAAGGCATGAGTCGCCTGTTTTACTTAACGCTGGCTTTAGTTAATTCAAGTGATGGTTTTTTGCTGATAGATGAATTTGAAAATGGCCTCCATTACAGTGTGCAATCCAAAGTGTGGGAATTGATTTTCAGAGTAGCCAAAATGTTAAATGTTCAAGTTTTTGCCACGACACATAGCTGGGATTGTGTGATGGCTTTTCAGGCCGTTTCCCAAAACCATGAAGACGCGACATTATGCCGTCTCGGACGCAGTATACGAAAAAGTGATTTTGGTTCAGTGATGGCCATAGAATACGATCAAGAAGAACGAAAAATCGTAACACAAGCCCAATCGGAAGTCCGTGGATGAACCAATCTAAATCTAAATTAATTGTTGAAGGACAAGCGGATAGCCTCTTTTTCCAAGCCTTGATAGAAAGAGAACAGTTATCCATAGACGTTGAACCCCGTTATGGGATTACTAAAATTAATGCCTTATTATCCAAATTATTCAAAGACTTGCAAGATGGCACGGTAGAACATTTAGGCATTGTTGCAGATGCGGATTATACTGTTCCTAAAACGGAGGGTGGATTTAATAAACGTTGGCAACAGCTGACTCAACCACTGAAAGAGATGGGATATGATATTACCGCGCCCCCTTCACAAAGTTATGTTGGTAATATTTTCACTCATGAAGATGGCTTACCCCCAATCGGTTTATGGTTGATGCCCGATCATAAAAATGAGGGTATGTTGGAGGATTTGATTAAAAAAACGGTTTGTGAAGGGGAACAACAAAGTCTGTTACAAACAGCAAGCCTTTGTCTTAAGCAATTACCGATAAAACTCTTTAAACCTCATCATCATACCAAAGCCACCCTATATACTTGGTTGGCATGGCAAAAAAGGCCTGGACAAGCGTTAGTCAGTACCCTGAATGCAGATTTGATTGATCGACACTCCCCAGAAATACAATCTTTGATAAAATGGCTACGTGAGGTATTCGATCAATTGATTTAATTT
>JAYQWI020001422.1:0-11439 GCA_035871815.2 Candidatus Parabeggiatoa communis | reverse complement strand
ACGCGCTTTTTAAGCTCTTTTTAACGATTACCCTTAATTAATCGTTTCCTTTAGAAAACTTAAGCTTTTAGTCTATTGCTTTAGCGATAGGCTAAATTCATTTATTTATTATAATACCTAAAAATGGCAATTAATAATATTGACTATTTGCACTTAATAAATTGAATTTAATTCATAATTTTGAAAAATGCGGTTTGATTTTCACTGATCAAATGGTGATTTAAAAACGGCATTAAATTATTGATTAATAACATAAAAAATAAATTCATTGCCATTTTTAGGTAATCCTATAAAATAGATTTGGGCTGGCCGTAAAAAGTGACTATTCACAATCATTCATAATGTGTTGTCATGCTCATTTGTTTGTCAAGATGCGAGTTACCTACACCCCTCATTCCTCTCTTTGCAGTCATAACTGGCGCATCGTTTATGCCTCTGACTTGAAAATGCCTACGCCCAAGTTCAATAAATACTGATAACTTTTGAAAACTGAAAATAGACTGAGAGTACAACGGATTTGGGAAGCGAAGCTTTGCTAAATAAACGGATTGTTCATCTGAATATTTGACTGATTTCATTTTCACCTTTTTCAAGATAGCGAAGTCTATAACGCTATGAATTTTAATTATTATAATTTACAGACTTCATTTTCACATCTTATGTAAGCCATTCAGAAATCGGCATTGCTGTCCTATTATTTTTTTATAATTACCTTTAATTATGCACGGCTTTTTGATGCCTAGCTTGCATTTAAATTTAAGGATCGAAGAAAAATTAACTTTTCCCACAATTTTTTATAAAAGGGGATGACATTTTAATTAAAAGGGCGATCATTTTGCGATAATCCCAATCCGTTGTACTCTCAATATAAGACACCGCATCAAGTCTGCCATAATGTATTAATAATACCTCTCGTATTGATAATGATACCGGGTTGTTGATATTCTCAAAGGTGGATTATTTTTATGGATCTTAAAAAAATTCAAAACATTCATCAATACAAGGAATGTGAACTGGTGGGAACTGATTTAAGTGAAACGAATTTAAATGGCGCTGATTTGAGAAATGCGAATTTGCATAGCGCAGATCTGAGTTGTGCTTATTTATTTCAAGCGTTTTTGACTCAAGCCAATTTAAGTGGTGCCAATTTAAGTGGAAGCGATTTAGGAAATGCCGATTTGAGAGAGGCCGATTTGAGAGAGGCGGATTTGAGAGGGGCAGATATGAGTGAGGCCGATTTAAGTGAGGCTAATTTAAGTGGCGCGGATTTAAGTTATGGGGACTTGAGATGGGTCGATTTGTATCGGGCGCAATTAAGAGACGCGAATTTAAGTTATGCCGATTTGACGGCTGCCGATTTGAGCGATGCCGATTTAACGGGAGCCAATTTGAAACATGCCGATTTGACTCGGGCTGATTTGAGGGGAGCCAATTTGACAGATGCCAATTTGACAGACACGAATTTAAAGGATGCCATTAAGTACTGAAGCAGGTATCAACCGCTATTTTTAATGGGGGCAACGGATTGCCACAGTGGCCGAAACGTAGGGGCTATCTGTCAATGCCATTTTAAGGGCAGAGACGCAGGTATGCCCCTACAATCCCCCCCCTATATTCAGGGAATGTAGGGGCGAACCTTTGTTATCGCCCAAAATCCTTTATAGTCTACAATGCCCAGCCTACAGACTTCTTAAACAAAAAGGTAAAATAATGATAAACGAACCTGTGCAGAAAACCACTGCCATGACATACGATGAAGTGCTTCAAATCATTGAGGAAAACGCGAAGACAAAAGCAACGGAGCTTGAACTCTCAGAAGAGTTCATGAAAAAAGTGCCGCCTGAAATTGGCCAATTGACCCACTTGACAAGCTTAATTCTGTCCTACAATTTGCTTCCAGAACTACCGGATGAAATTGGTCAATTGACGAACCTCACCCATCTCCATATTGGTGGCAACCAATTAAAAGCCTTGCCCAAAACGATTGGTCAATTGACAGGGCTCAAAATATTGGTTCTGGGTGATGTTTTTGGGGGTAATCCTATAAGCGCCTCAACCATCTCCTCGCTTTCAGTCATTGAGAATCTGACTAATTTGGTTGAGTTACACCTCAGCAGTAATCAACTGACGACGATACCCTTTGCCATTGAGCGACTCACTCAGTTAAAAGTCTTGGATTTGCGTTGGAATTTCTTGACGGCTTTACCGAAAGAACTGGGTTTGCTACCCAATTTGGAACATCTGTATGTTTCTGGTAATGATAGACTGACTTTTCCATCCCGTGACATTATGAATAAAGAGACAAAAGAGATGTTGGCCTACCTGAGGGAACAGTTGTAGCTTTTCCCTGTTTCTCCATTAATGAATGCAAACTAAAGTTTGCATTCCTCCGACTAGACGGTAAAAAACAACATGTCTATTTTCAGAGCTTACGATATTCGCGGTATTGTCGGCGAATCTCTTACACCAGAAATCGTTACTCAAGTGGGGCAAGCTATAGGTAGCGAGGCGGCTAAACGAAATCAACCCAAAATTGTCGTTGCCCGTGATGGACGTTTATCAGGCCCCGAATTAATCGAAGCGTTGATTGAAGGCCTACAAGCGGCTGGGCGTGAGGTGATTGATATCGGTATGATGCCTACGCCTCTGCTGTATTTTGCGACGCATTATTTAAACACGGGTAGTGGTGTGATGTTGACGGGTAGCCATAATCCTCCTAATTACAATGGCTTAAAAATTATGCTAGGGGGGGAAACCCTGTCAGGGGAAGCGATTCTAGCCTTGGAAAGGCGCATAAAGACGGGTGATTTAATCAGTGGCACGGGTTCACGACACACAACAGACATTCACCACGCTTACATTTCGCATATTCATAAAGATATTAAATTGGATCGGCCTTTCAAAGTCGTGGTGGATTGTGGAAATGGGGTTGCTGGCATTATCGCGCCCCATCTGATGCAGGCCTTAGGCTGCGAAGTGGTGAAATTATTTTGTGAAGTGGATGGTCATTTTCCTAATCACCATCCTGATCCCAGTATGCCAGAAAACTTAACCGATCTGATTAAAACGGTACAAAGCGAGGGCGCTGATTTAGGTTTAGCGTTCGATGGTGATGGTGATCGTTTAGGGGTGGTTGATGCGAAAGGGCGTATTATTTGGCCTGATCGGCAAATGATTTTATATGCGACAGATTTATTAAAGCGTCATCCAGGGGCTGAGATTCTTTACGATGTGAAATGCACTCGGCATCTTGCTAAGGCGATTGAAGAACAGGGTGGGAAACCCTTGATGTGGAAAACGGGACATTCTTTCATTAAATCCAAGATGATAGAAACGGGGGCATTATTGGGTGGTGAAATGAGTGGGCATATTTTCTTCAAAGAACGTTGGTATGGTTTTGATGATGCGCTATACACAGCTGCCCGTTTGTTAGAAATTTTATCTCAAGACAGTCGTTCTCCAGAAGAGGTGTTTTCGACGCTGCCAGATGCGGTGAATACACCGGAATTAAAATTAGAACTTAAAGAGTTCGGTGATCATTATAAATTGATGGAGACCATCCGCAACACTTTTAAGTTTGAAGAGGCCGACATTTCTACCATTGATGGCATACGAGCGACTTTTAAAGACGCTTGGGGATTAGTGCGCGCTTCAAATACGACACCTTGTTTAGTGATTCGTTTTGAAGCCGATAATCAAGTCGCCCTTGATAAAATTCAAGAAACCTTTCGTCGGCAATTTTTAGCGATAGATAATACCTTGAAATTGCCGTTTTGAGAGTACCTTTGCGTCATTTGCGTCTTCATGATAAATCAGGGTTTTATTCCTCACGCTTCGAGCTTCGCGCAAAGATAGCAAGTCTTGATTCTTAGCGTCTTTGCGCGAAGCGTGATAAAAATTTATGATTGACGCTGATGTTCTAAAACGCGAAAGCCTAAACCCCGCAATTGTGCTGCTAAGGCTGTTTTTGCCGTAGGCAATTCAATCTCAACACAACGCCATTCGCGCCGTATCGGATAATGTTTTCTTAAATTATCGAAATACACGTTCGGATTCGGTGCTTGATTCATTTGACGTAAAGCGGCATCATCGCGGCGTACATCGTAACACGCCATAACGGCGGTATGCAGCGCGGCTTGATCATTAACCGTGTTGGAAAAGGATAAATGGGTTAAGGGTGGCGTGGGTAGAACATGCTGAGCTTGCCAAGTGTGAGAATGCTGAAAATAGTCACACACTGCTTTATAAAGCATTTCAGTTCCGCGCACTTTGCCATCTAAACTATAACCGGCAATATGGGGCGTGCCTAATGCGGTACGTTGTAATAATAAGGGATTGATATCAGGTTCGTTATCCCACACGTCCAAAATCACCGTCATCTCTGGCCGATCAGCCAGTGTCTCTAATAAAGCCATTTCATCTACCACCGCGCCGCGTGATGTATTGATCAAAATCACATCATCTCGTAATTGGGCTAGAAAATCGTGATTGACTAAATGCTCAGTCGGATAAGGGCCCGTTTTGGAAAGCGGCACATGCAAGGTGACAATATCCGCTGACAAGACGGTATCCAAATCAACATACTCTCTAAGCGCGTTTTCTTGTAGGGGGGGATCATGGAGAAGACAGTTCACGCCTAAGGCATTCAATTGATTGAATACCTGAGAACCCACATTGCCGCACCCAATAATGCCCACCGTTTTATCTGTCAATTCAAAACCTTGACGTTCTGCGGTTATCAGTAATGCACTGATGACATACTCAGCGACGGCAATGGCACTACTGCCCTGTGCGCTGGCAAAACCGATGTTTTGAGTTTGTAAATACGCTAAATCAATATGATCTAAACCAATCGTTGCCGTGCCAACAAAGCGCACCGCACTGTCTGCCAATAAGTTTTCATTGACTGACGTGACGGATCGTACTAATACGATTTCGGCCTGTTTCAAATCTTTGCGTTTTAAATGTCTGCCAATAACAGTACGCACTTGCCCCAAATGGCCAAAGGCCTCACGGACATAAGGGATATTTTCATCTGCGATTATTTGCATAAATAAAGGTCATTTTACTATAGGTGTTCAGAAACAATAATTTAATTGTAGGGGCGAACCTTTGTTATTGCCCTTTTGCCATAATTAATCTGAATATCTATATCATGAAAAATATTCTATTATTATATATAGTATTGACTTGTAAAGGGGCAACCTTCGGATTGCCCCCTAGATCACGCCATGTAGGGGCAATCCCTTGTGGTTGCCCTGTGAAACCTTACCCATTATAAAGTCTTTTTACTAAAATAGAGGATACCGTATGAAAATACGCCATGATTTTATCGCCATCGCAACGGCCATGCTGTTGTCTATTGGCTCCGCGTCTGCACAGTTATGTCCCACCCCAACGTTTGATGTCACGACTGGGAACATCACGATACCCTGTGCCACCATTGAGGGATTACAACTCAGTCTAGAATTGAAACAAGTCGCGCCAACCAATCCAGACGATCAGAATTTGTACTGGGGATTAGCGGGTTCTGAGATCAGCACCTGTCATTGGGCCCCAGGTTCCTGCGCGACATTTGATGAACAACTTGAACTCGTCGTACCGCTCGCATTCGATGACAACACTAAATTTGTTGCAGGGCTTGGTTTTTCTCCGGCTACTCTGCAAGGGTTTCAGTGGCAATATCTTTTCCACGAACCCATAAACACTGAAACGGTTGTCACCCTGAAATCGGGCACACCTAATCCTAAAGGTGGTTTTGAATCGCTTTATTTGTTTGAAGGCGATTTTCCTCATTTCTCCCTCGACCAATTTTATGATTATCAAATGGCCCAAGGTGTTATTCCCCCTAAAGCCACGCTTAAAAAGGATGAGGAAATCACCCTGCGTATTTTCCACTTTAATGATCTGCATCATGAGTTAAGAGCAGTACATCGTAAGAAAGGTGATACGCACCGTTTTTCTCAAATGGTGAAGATTGTCAATGAGGCGAGACAAAATGCCGCGGATAACGAAATCGTGTTGTTTATGTCGGCAGGGGATGATCATATTGGCAATCCCTTCGATGAGTTGTTAGGTTTCGGTGCGGATAGCTTTCAAAGCAGTGCCGCTTACACCGCTTTCTCTGCCGCAGGCCTGGATGCGTCGGTTATTGGAAACCACGAGCTAGATAAGGGAACCGCTCTGCTTGCCAAAGCAATTGGACAGGATGCCACATTTCCCGTTTTGTCAGCCAATTTGTTCGGCTCTAAAAATTTAACACCAGAGCATTATCATCCCGCTCTCATTGGGGTAGCAAAAGGCTTGCGAATCGGTATTATTGGCTTGACAACGCAGCACGAAACGCTTCTCAAAACAAAAGAAGATCCTCAACTGGATGCGGGTGAACTGTTAAAAACCTTGGAAAACACCATATCTTATGTTGATCAACTCTCAGATGTGATCATCCTCCTGACTCATGTCGGTTATAACGGAGAAGTGCCACTGGATGTAGGCGATATTCAAATCGCAGAAGCGGCCGCTAAAATGACCAATACACCCATTGTCATTGTCGGTGGCCATTTGCATCTGCCGATCAATACAGCAGGTTTGAACGTTGTTGATAAATCGGTGCCTATCCTAGAGGCGGGTGCCAAAGGTAGCCATTTGGGTGAAGCGATTTTCTCACTGTGGCAAACGGAAGACAGCTTGCGTTCCCACCTGACAGCCCGTTTGATTCCATTGAAAAATCGGGATGATCGCGTTGGAGCGGATGCTCCTAACTATGACACTTATGAACATGACGATGATCTCGATCTGAATTTCGAGCAGGAAGTCATGCAACCGCTGTATGCCAAGTTAGATCACAAATTGCAGGAAGTCATTGGCAGCGCGGGGAGTTCAGAAAGCCTCTCCACAGCATCAAACATTGCTGATCGTTATGTTGGTGAAACCGTCATGGCCAATTTCATGAATGACGCGATTGTCGCGCAAAGCGTCAATTTTCCTGAAAAAGACGGGCAAAGTCAGCAAGTGGACATCGCAGTATTCAATGCGACAGGTGTTAATGGCGGAGTTGAACCCAATTCCGAGATCACCTTTAATGATTGGTATAGTGTCATGCCTTATGCCGACATGATCATCGTGACACCCATGACAGGTCAACAGATAAAAGACATGGTGATGAGCAACGCGCAACGCATAGTGCGCCCTGAAGAAGTGAAAGGTGACAATGTGTCGGGTTTTATCTCGCGTGGCTTCCTGCATTTTTCTAAGGCACTGCGCTACACTATCAAGCTAAACACTGATCCCACAACCACTATTGCTCAAGACATCACATTAAAGGGCCAGCCAATTGACAGTGTCTTGGATAAAACCTTTAACGTGGCTTTCAGTGACTACATTGCCTTACGGGGTAGTGAAGGTTGGCATGGCGAAAAAGTAGGTCACGGTTTACCGGATGACGTTATCGGTTTTGATATCGCTTCCCTACCCAAGAATGACACCGGCCTGGTTTATCGCAATGAAATCATCGCCTATATCAAGGAAAACGGTATAGTGGATGAAAGCACGGGCGCGGCTAAGGATGGGCGGATCCAAGTCATACCCTAGTATACTGTCAACTTATTTTGGAAACGCTTCTTTTGAACAAGCGCATTTTTATTTTAGGCCAATCACCCATTAAGAGATAAAATATCAATCAATGAATAAAAAAATCCTGACTCCTCTCACAGCAATGAGTTTATTGTGTCTAGTAGGCATCACATCAGTCTTTGCACAGGGCCATTATGATGATAAAACGCAGATTCTGCATATTCCCGTTATTGAACACTTTTCTACTGATGGTGTGCTATTAAATGTTTATAAAGCGGAAATGCAGAGATTGCCTGAAGCCTCTGAACTCACGTTTGTTGTCAAAAATTTGCTTGACCTAGAGGCTGCTCCTATCAGTAATGGGACTATCCTCAATCGTGTTCGACAAAAAGGCCAGTTAACTTGCGGTGTGCGTGCCAACTCACAAGCCGGTTTCGCTTTTCGTGATGAAAAGGACCGTTATGATGGTTTTGATATTGCCTTTTGCCGTGCTGTGGCTATGGCAGTGTTGAATGATCCGGAAGCGATTAACTTTGTTCCACTTACTGCTGCTGAACGCGGCGAGGCCTTACAATCTGGCCGTGTGGACATGCTATCTCGACAAACAACTTGGACGACGACACGCGATGCCCAGTGGGGAGATTTCACTTGGATCATGTTTTATGATGGCCAAGGTTTCATGGTGCCAGCAAACAGTGATATCACAAACCTTGAACAACTCAATGGCGAAAGCATCTGCGTCACTAGCGGAACGACGACAGAGTCAAACCTTAAAGAACTTTTTGAAGAAGGCGGCTTGAGTTATAGCCCTGTCACGTTTTCTTCGACAGAAGAAGCCTTTAATAGTTATGAAGGCGGAAAGTGTACTGCAATAACAAGCGATAAATCACAATTATCGGCATTGCGTAATGGTTTTATTGATCCAGACGTACATATCATTCTTGAAATCACCATTTCCAAGGAACCGCTTACCCCAGTTGTGCCTCATGGCGATACACAATGGCATCATTTGGTCAAAACCGTTCTAATGGGTTTGATTAACGCTGAAGAATTAGACATTACCCAGGCTAATGTTGATGAGATGACAACAAGTAGCAACTTAGAGGTGAAACGTTTCCTAGGTACGAGGGGGACATTTGGGCAAAGTGATATTGGTTTGGAAGCTAATGTCCTAGCTCAGGTTATTCGTGCTGTAGGAAACTATGGTGAGATATATGATCGTTATTTTGGAAAAAAGGCTCTTAACATTCCGCGTAGCCTAAATCGCTTGTGGACAGAAGGCGGTTTAATTTATGCCCCTCCTTTGCGTTGATTCATTGAACTCACTTTATCTCATAGATTGTCATAAAATCATTTCAATCTATGAGGTATTTATTCATTTCACGTAAAGCTATTAAGACGCTTAATCTACTTAGCACCTTTGCGCCTTTGCGTGAAATTGATATCGTTCCTGCACTCAAATTGTCTGGTATTGCGAAAACAGTGAAAATTCATGATTTAACACGCTTATGAACGAAGACAACACACTATTAGAAAAGTACGCAACTATAGCGCAGATGATTACCCAAGAAAAAGGGCCCTTTAAATTATTTGCGCTTTTTAAACGAGAAGATTTTCCTTGGGAATGGGATATCGTGCTTTCTGCACAATGGTTACCAGGGGAGAAAAAAATGGACGCTTTAAGATTCATTTTCGACAAGATTCGTGCAGTATTAAATCATGACGAATTTCTAAACATTTCAAAATTAGTTTTACTGGATATCAATGAACCTTTTGTCAAAGCCGTTCAAACGTTTCTTGAAGAACATGATAATCCTAAAGTCTTTTCAAATACGGATATAGAGGGGATCGAAATGAGAACAGGGATTATGATTGTTTCCCCAGTCAGTTCTTCTTCCCAAAAAGTGATTCTACCTCATTCACCAGAATTGTTAACTCAGGCATCAAAATGGATTCGCAAAGCCGCAAGCCAGGGAGACAATGAGGCACAAAATACCCTTGGATTAATGTACTTAAAAGGTGAAGGTGTCAAAAAAAATGTAGGCCTTGCCAAAAAGTGGTTTGCTAAAGCGGCAGCACTGGGGCATCCTTCGGCACAACAAAACTTAGAAGCCTTGCATCAATAGTCTCTTACTTATCACTGAACAGCCGGGAGCAGTGTTCTATCTAATTCACCAACCCAGCTTTAATTATGGCTTCTCATAAATCCCGCTTGTTATAAATGGTAGTCCCTACAAACCCGTGGTGGTCTTACAAATCAATGACTTGTGTGAGTGGCTTCGGTTCGATTTTGCCACTTCTAATACACGGAAAATTATTTGACTCTGACCCCAATTTATTCTGAATCAAATATTTTGACCCCAATCATTTTTTTCTAGCAAAATTTATTAAGGATAGTTTTATGTTAAGAAAGCTTATCGCTATTGACTCTCAAAACGCTGATCGCGTTGCTAAAAAAATGGGATTTTCATATTTTCCCATTAAACTGTTTCGTGACATTGTTCAACAAGGCGAAGATGTGGATGTGATTGAAACAATTGCTACACTTGTTGAATTTTGGATTGAACCAACTGAAACTGAAAAAGTAGCAAGTAATACTAATCGGCTAAAGAAAATCCAAGATAGTATGGAATTACAAGGAGCTTATGTTATCCGCTGTCCATCTAAACCGAGTAAAAGTACAATAGCTGGAATCAAGCATAGTGACGATCAACGATTGATGATTACTACGTTATCTCGTTGTCTTAAATTACGCCCCGATTTTCTTGTATTTGTTTCTGGTGATGGCGATTATGCGCCTATGTTGTGGGAACTTCGTAACGAGGGTATTCGTACAGAAGTAGTTGCTGATAAAAAAGAAAATTTTGCCAAAGATTTGAAAAGGGTTGCTTACAATAGTATTGATTTATGCCAAATACTGAGCGATCTTAAAAACAACAACACTGATATTGATGAGGAGTAACATCTTATGCCTGCTTATGAAGGAGACAAGTATGGTTTTGCCCAACCGAAAAAACGCCGTAGTGTTAAGCCTACAAAAAAAGGGATATTATCCCCCAAAACTGAAGAAATACTTGAAAAGGGAAAAGATAGAGAGACAGAGATTCCTGAAATTCCTGATTTTGTTGATCCTGTTTTTGCCTGTTTTGTTATTGATGCCTCACCTTCTATGTCGCCTTATAGGATGGATGTTATCCAAAGTCATCCTGTTATGCTGGATGTACTTAGAGAAAGTGCAAAATGTAAAAATGATGCTTTGTATGTCATACAATACCTTTTTTCAGGAACATCTAAACAATTACATCCTTTTGAAAAATTGGATGTTCAGAAAAAAGATGCTGTTGTTCTTCTTAACCAGAAAAATTATGATACAAATCAAGGGAGCGGTACCGCTTTATATGATACAGTTTTTGAGCTTCTTCAAGAAATGAATGCAACTATTGAAGTTTGCTACGATGATGGTATTCCTAGTACATTCAGCATAGGCGTTATCACAGATGGAGATGATAATGTTTCAAAAGTTAAACCTGCTGATATTCGTTCCGTTGTGGAGGATTTACGAGAAAAAGGATACCTTCGTAGTTCTGTTATCTTGGGACTTTTGGATAAACAATTTTCTGAAAAACGTCTTCAGGAAATTAAAAAAATGCTTGCATTCGATAAAGCTATTCCTTTGGGTAAAGAACCGGCAGAAATTAGACGTGCTTTTGAATTAGCTTCTCAAAGTTCATTGGGTTAAATGCTAGGAGAAATTGAATATGGATTTAATGATTAATCATCATGCTTATTCTGTGACACAATCTATTGCTGGTGGTGGTGAAGGAGAAGTATATTCCTTAAATGATAATTTTGTGGTTAAAGTTTATC
>JAYQWI020001421.1:0-10664 GCA_035871815.2 Candidatus Parabeggiatoa communis | reverse complement strand
TGCCCTCATCATAATCCGATTAAAATTATCAAGCGTTAACGGGTCATGGAAACCTTTGAGTTCTACAGCGTTCCATTGCCGAAAATGGGCAAAGACTGTCTTTTGTAATCGCTTACGATCGGCCTTGGTGGGACAGGTGACTACCAAATCAATGGTACGTGAGTGAGAAAACACTTCTCGTTCTGTTTCCGCCTTAAATCCCCAATTTTGAAAGAGACGCTGATAAAACGCTTTAGTCGTTTCATCAAAAGGTTCGTGTTTTGATGTCATGAGTTGATTTGAGCTCATTTAGTGCTATAACGACAAGGAGTGCATCTAGGTACACTCCTTGTCATGACATTGTAAGAGCAGATTGAAAATCTGCTTTGCAATCTTTAAGCTAAAAAACTAATCGGACTGGGTTGCAAACTGGAGTGTTAAATTTAGGCATAAATAACGCAATGCTCAATTTTTATTGTTAAGTCTTTGATTTTCAATGAATTTAGAGTTTCACACGGATTAAATTTAAAATCATTAAAATCAATGAGTTATTAAAAATTGAACATCGCACAATTTTCAACAATCAATACATTTCAAACTGGGGACAATCAGAATGAATCCAGTTCTTCTGGTCAATCACATCAACAGAATTTGGACGAACCAACACCCCACATGCGGAGTAATTACCCGAAGCCAGTCCTGATGGTAACGGTAAATTGAGAATAGGATAAACTTTTTGACCTGAAATGTTTTCGGATAACAGATAAGGTTGAATGACATTCAGAAAACTAAATCCATCTGGATAAGCAAGCGTCATAAAACCCCCACCTGGAAATAAAATCGCAACATATAAATCAGCGTCTCCCGCGCCATTGAGCACCATATCTAAGCGCAATGTGTTGCCCGCAGTATAACGAGTTTGATTTAAACCCATCTTGACTGTCATGGGTACAAGACAGGCTGGTGCTTGGGTGGCAGGGACTTGCTGGACTTCACCAAATGCAATGTCTGACCAAACACCTTCTTTGCTTTGAACCTGATACGACACGCGCCACTCACCTTCCGTGCAGAAATAGTCATAAACATCTTCATAACGTTCTTGAGCACCATTATAGCGCAATTTCAAGTCGATATTACGAGCAAAATCCGTTGCTTCACCCTGATAATCACGAAACTGCAAGTCGTTAGGTTTCATTAACACTGCACGCACTTGGTTAATCACCTTTTCCCGATTAGGTATCACTTTTATCCATAAAGTCGCTGTCGCTGTATTATCTTTCAACACAATACGAGGGTGGATTCCCACAATTTTAGGTGGAGGGGCCGCATGTACCCCTTTTCTTCCGAGATAAGTTTCAGCCGCACGTTGACCATCTCTAGTAACGGTGTATAAACCATCACCATCATCGTCCAACCAAGGGTTTTGGTTTCCAAACGAATTCTGGTCATTTTGAATCATCGCCTTCGCTCTATTGAAGGCTTCACCGACAGTCTCACCGTGACGCAATTCACTGATGAATTTATTAGAAAAGCTTTCATTTCCAACAATTTCCCACGCCCTATTCTCGGCATCTGCACTGGTTAGCACGATACGATTGGAATTCCCTTTTAGATCATCAATAAAAGAGCCTGAATAACAACTATCCAACATAATCACTTGTTCAATGTGAGCCGGTATTTTGTCAAGCAAGCGACTCAATGTTTCAGCAGACAGTTCATAATCTTGCTTGATTCTGAAGTGATCTTGAAGAGCATGTCCATGCAAATAAAAAACGAATTGTTGCCCCGCCTGTAGGTATTGAGACGCTTTATCGAAAGCATCGGCTAATTCTTGTTCAGGATCAAGTAATTTGTAATCTTGCAGATTGTGTTCCTGATAACCGTCCGAATCTAAATCGGGAGACCGAGGATTCATGTAGTGAATCTCTTCATCAGTAAACCCACGTTCTTTGAGAAGACTATACATGCGTTGAACGTATTTATTGCTGTAGGGAAAGAGGGTGTCCTTAGGACCAGCAATGCCTGCAATAAGAATGGCTTGGCCCTGCGAAGAAGAAGTAGAAGGCAATGATTCATTGTCAATGATAGTGAGTATAGCACTGCTTTTTCCCAACCTTGTCCCTGATGGGTAGCTCAGGCTGAGATTAACGGTTTCATCACCTTCAACATCTGAATCATCAAGAATAGGTACTTCAAAACTTTTTGGCTCACAGCCTTCTCCTTCTTCCCAAGTGAGTCGATCACTAACCACATTGTAATCGCTTCCTGACGCGCCTGTACTACCATAAGGATTGACTTGATATCTGACCGAAGCTGATGAACCCTCAAGACACTCTGTACGAGCAATCGTAATGGTTGCTGAATGAGCATCTTCATTGATACTGTAGTTTTCTTGAGAAAAACCAACCACATTAGCATCATCGTCAATGATCGTGAGTACCGCTTTATCAATTTCGGCACCGTCATTGATGTTGTTGAGTGTCAAATTGACGGTTTCATTACCTTCAATGATAGAGTCATCATTTATCGAAACATCAAACCACTTAGAACGACAATCTCCGTTAGCACCAGTCCCTCCCCAAGTTAAGAGTTCACTTACTGTGTTGTAGTCATATTCTGAGGTAGCAGTACCATTGTTGCTAGTAAACAAGAGTGAAATGGGAGGACTATCAGGCCCACATTGTGTACGAGCAATTCTAATAGTTGTACCATAAGAATAACCCTCATCAACGCTGTAGTTTGATTGGGAAAAAGCGAAGACAGAAGGTTGTGGAGGTGGTTGAGAGGTATCGTTATCAAGGATGGTAAGTACAGCCGTTTTCCCATTATCAAGACTCAAGTTAACCGTTTCGTCACCTTCAACTTTTGAATCTTCTTGAATAGGCACATTAAAACTCTTGGTGACATCACAATTTCCGCCGCTGCTACCCCAAGTGAGTGGACCCCTCACCGCTGTGTAGTCCCCTGATGGACCAGAGATAGCTGTATCATTGCTGGTTGCATAGAAAGCGGATACCGAACCCGGATTCTCATCAAGGAGACAATTCAGCTTAACCCCAATCTTTGCCACGCCAGCACTCTCATCAACACTGTAACTTGATTTTGAAAAATCAAGCGTACTGGCCGCACTGTTTGCCGCAAACAAGGCGGCAAATGCCCCAACAGTCGTTAAGGTTGCTCTTGAGTTGACATATGCCCCCACTTTTCTTAAAAAGGAATCATTTCCAGTCTCACTATTTTGTGGAAATGGGGTTTCTGTCGGTGTAGTGGTTCCCAAAATTGAGCCACTACCCAACGGGGCAGATGAATATTTTCGCGTCATAATTTGATCCTCCATTAGATCAATTGAGAATTGAGCGTGATTTTCATTTGATGGTGGCAAAAATGGATAATGAATTGAGATAACAAATGAGCCTTTATTAAATAATGATCTAAATTCGATTACTCATTACTCATCATCAAATGAAAGACATTAGATGTCACACTCTAAGAATTAATAATATACTCACTTAACACAGGGCGCATTCCTAAAAAAGGGTTATTATCAATTTATTTCGGTTGAGTACTTTGGCCGAGTAGACTTTAATCAATAGCGCCTTCGCAAAATAAATTTTGCACTCCAAACGCAAACAAGCAAAATAAATTTTGCACTCCTAGCATAGCAAACCTTCAAGATTTATCAATATGACCCTTTTTTTAGAAATGCGCCTTTTCGATCTACTGATCATCAAATGAAAGAGATAAAATAGAGGTCACACTCTCAGAATTGATAACATACTCACTTAACACATTAGCTTGTTTTTGCAAAAAGGCCAAAATATTTTCGTAGTCACTGATTTTAAAAGCACCGCTGCTGAGTCTGTGATTCAAAGTGGTAATAGACGGCATCTCCGACAAAACTTATGAACCATAAACACGACTTCTATGACCTACCTCAGTTACTATAACGACTAAGGCATTATCCCATATTTCATAGATAATGCGATAATCACCCACCCGAATACGATAACGATTTTCATAGCCTTGTAGCTTTTTAGCACCGTGTGGACGCGGATTGTTGGCTAAAGCCTTTATTTTAGGTTTTAATCTGGCTTGAATACTTTTATTCAGTTTGGCAATTTAGCGTGATGCAGCAGGTTTGTATTTAATTGTATAAACCACAGGTTACCACCCCAGTTTCCGTTCAACTTGGGCTGACGAAATGAAACCTTCTTCTTTGAGTGCCTCGTCCGCATTGGCATTATCAATACAGTCCTCAAGTTTTTCTACCACGTCAACATCATCTATTGGCACGATGGTCAAAAAAAGCGTCTTTTCGTATACCAATGTCAAACGTTTTTTTTCGTTCTTCGCTAGATCGAGTACTTCTTTTAACGTTTGTCGTGTATCGTCGATGGCAATGTCGTCTACTTTTAAAATGGCTTGTGTATGGGTTTCTTTGATTGAAGTTTGTGCTTTAGTTATTAGCATAGTTATGCCTCATAGTAAATATAGAAGTCACACTCTAAAAATTAATAACATACTCACTTAGCACATTAGCCTGTTTTTGCAAAAAAGCAATAACCTTTTTATAATCACTGATTTGAATACGACCTTGATGTTGCCGCGTCTGTGATTCAAAGTGATAACATACTGCATCACCTACAAAATAGTTTTTGCGGTGGTGTGTTATACTTAACACCGTGATAAATTGCGCTTTTTTATAATCGCCATTTTTTCCTTAAAAAATTGGGATTAACGACAATTTTTAACATTATGCAAAAGCGCAAATTGTGAACGAGGCAAAAGTTTTGCGCGCAAAACTTTTGCCTCGTTCGGTGGACAGTATAGCATTAATTTTATTCTGGAACCCCCAAAATCATTCGATAAAGATTCATACCCTCCCCTGATAAACACTAACTACCCATGAATGATGTTTGAGAGCGATTTGAAATTCAGGGAAACTTTCAACATCCTTGAAATATTCAGTAAGTGAAAGGTAATCGAACGCCCATTTATTACGCTCAAGAGTCAATAATTCAACAGTGGGTGTGCATGTAAACTCAATATGAAGTTGCTCCATCTGGTCATACTGACCTTTATCGTAGAAACTGAACTGGCGGACAAAATCAAGATAGCAAAGTTTCTCACCCGTAAAATCGTAAGAACCGAGTTGCCATAAAACAGCATCTTCAACATCTTCAACTGGTAGACTTGAAAATTTTTTGAAAACTGACCAAGCAATTGATGGGTTAGGTATATCAAAATCAAAACCTGCCTCAACCAGCATATGCTTTAGCTTGTGTTCGGTATCTTGTGGTGACATAATTTTCCTAAAACTCCTTTTCAGCCGCCGCAAGATCGGTTGCAAGGATTCGTTAGTTTTTTTGATGAATTACTGCGTATGATGCCTTTATACACTTGCTAATTGAACCAAAAGTAAATTTTTTACCATGATGGCCATAGGAAACTAGAACCTGATACATATTTTGAGATAAAGTTATCAATGATATTTTGTTTATTCGCTAATGAAGATTTTTCATTAATAAATTTCAATAGGTTCTCAAAATCTTCTTTTTCTGTATAAATTTTGCAATTTTCATAAAAATAAAAAAAATCCAAATTCATTCCTTTACGTTGATTTCCTATTTTCTCAAAATAGATTACTTTGATTGGAGATATTTCGTCTTCTTCAATAACCTCAGCAATGAAACTTTCATTATCATTTTTTTCAAGCCATGCTATTGGAAAGTCCTTATATTCAAAATAATCATATTCTTCTTTAGGACTTTTAGAAATTTTGTAATGATATATATCTAATCCCATACTTTTCAGCCACCTAACACCCTTCTTTTCCCACCGAAGGTCGGCGAACAAGGGATAGTTAGGACATTTGTTGAGTTTAAATTGTGCCAGATTTAATTCGATTAACAATTAACACACACAATTAATAATTAACAATTTTCACCAGCCCAGAATCAATCTCATTCAATGACCCAAGTGTCTTGCCACCTTCCAGCGCTCAAATTGGAGTCATTCTTTCGGCTGCCAAGCTTAAATTATCAACTGAGTTTCACGAGTGTTAACTTGAGCTGTTTTTTCGATATAATCATAGTGTGCTAGTAAGTTGCTAGCACAATTTTTAATTATAGCCCATTGTGTCGCGCTCATTCGCGCTAAACTGGTCGCATTTTTGGGACTCGTTGCAAACGCTGAATCTGGACGCTGTAAACTTTGTCTCAAGGCTTCAGCGTTTAAGGGGGGCAAATGCACAAAGTCAAAAATTGTCTTCGTGACGTTTTCTGGGTTATCCATCAAGTCTTCATAACGCACTTCTAGGAAATGCTCTAATTGAGGTGCGGCTTCTTGAAATAGTTCTAAACTGCGTAACCATTGCCGTGCTGTTCGATGCAGTAACAGGGGTTCTATTTCATAGCGTTGTCGAATGTGATCTTGGAGTTCAAGGGCTACCGCATAGCCATTGCGAACCATTATAATAAAATAAGCGCCCGAAAACTGTTCTTGTAGCCAAAGCGATTTAGCCATGCCTGTCGGTAAATTTTCAATCGCAAAAAAGCGATTCGGTTGTTGCGGTAATGATTTTAACCAGGCCATTTTCTTTTGATCAAATGCACGTTTATCATTGGGGCACTTGGCAACTAACTCTTCTTTTTCACTCCAAAGAGAGGGAATGGCAATGTCTATTGACAGCGCGTCATCTAAAAATGCTTTATTATCAATCACTTGGGAAATTGACTCATGTTGACAAAGTAGGGAGGCCAATAAATCAGTACCCGAAGGGTAGCTGCCCAATATGAAAAGACAATGGGGTGACGTTGCCGGTGAGTTAACGGTTGGCGGTGAGAAGTGTATTGGGGCAGTTTCTGCTGCTACTGGTGATTTAACCCTTGGCTGTGAAAAGTGTATTGGTGCGCTTTCTGCCACTGCGATGATATTTAATGCTTTCGCCCATTCATCAATATGATTTTCCAGTAACCCGTTTTCCAATACCCATTGTTTTAACTGATGCCCTGCTGTTGCCTTTAAATCATGGAGATGCGCTTGAATGGCAGTGAGCCACGCTTGATGGGTGTTCGCAACTCGCGTGACGGGGGCATTTTGATAGGGTAAAACGTCAGAACAAACGACGGGATAACCTAAAATTCCATATTCTAATAGACGAAGATTGCTTTTAGCCTCGTTAAACGCATTCATTTCTAAAGGCGCTATGGCTAAATCAAGATTAAGGCTCGCTAGTTTAGCGGGATAGTGTTCAAAAGGCAGCATTTCATGAAATTCACGTACATAAGGGCGCAATTCGTCTGGGCACATACCAAAGAAAATCCAGTCAATTTCGTTTGCCAAGCTTTTGACAACGGGGATAATCAGTTGTAAATCTCCTAAATGTTGTTTCGCTCCCGCCCAACCAACACGGGGTTTTTGAGAAAACCGTTCAGGTTTATTCCCTACCACGGTTTCGATATCACACCAACGACTACGCTCCAAATAGTTAGGCATAATCCAAATATCATCACAGATATCTCGGTAAGCCTCCGCCAATGGCTCGGTTGCGACGATGAGACGATCACATAAAGAAATCGCTTTCTGTACACGCGCTTTGATATCTTTATAGTTTGTCTGATAATAAGGATTGGTTTTAGGTAATGCATAAATAAGATCATCTTGCCCAAAGATTTTGAAACACTGATTGAATCGCTTATACTGTTCCAATGCCCTTAAATTATCATCATGGAGCATATTGTGGATGAAAAGGGTATCCGTTTGCATACGCGCTAATTCGGGAGAGGTGGGCATTCTGAGCTGATCGTGATTGGGCATCAAGGCGTAATCGGCTAAGTCTGCCTTTTGTAAGGCTCTTAATGGCGCACGTACCCGGTATTCGCCCACGCCCCAAGCATCATAAGGATAAGCAACAATACGCGGTTTTTCATGTAAATGGATATCCCAAGGCACCGCGATCTGAATTTCAGGTTGCCAAGCTTCACCTTTTAAACGCATCAGCGGATTATAAGCAGGATCACGACTGAGTTGCGGCAACCATTTTTGATAGATGACAGCGATTTCTTGTTCTACCTGCGTATTTTGAATCACTTTTCGACGATTGCGAACGAGACTACCAACGCCATGCTGAACCAGACTCACATGAGGTGTCCAAACAATTTGATAGCCTTTTTGTTTTACCCTTAAACAAAAATCGACTTCATTGAATAACACGGCATTTTCATCCATGCCTCCAATCGTCTGATAAAGCGATTTAGTGATCATCAGACAGTCTTCGGAAACGGCGGAGAAATTTTGCACTGCTTGGTTGCGCCCCATATAACCGAGCGCATGATGTGGCAAGCCCTGATTAACTTCCCCCGCGATGCCTACCGCACCCAGGCCTAAAATCAATCCCGCCTGTCGCACATTTTGTTCGGCATCTAAAAGACGCGCACCGACAATGCCTATTTCTTGACGTTGGTTGAGTGCTAATAATCGTTGCAACCACACCGCTTGAATAATTTCAGTGTCATCATTCAGAAAAAGTAAGTATTCACCTTTCGCTTGTTGGGCGGCAAAATTATTCAGTTCAGAAACAGTCGCTTCAACAGGATAATGTTGCACCCGAATCCGATTATCCGCCTTTAATTGATCAAAATAGTTCAAGGTATCCGAATCATCGCTGTGATTATCCACGACAATGATTTCGTAATGAGGATAGGCAGTGAGTTTGATAAGGCTTTGTAGGCAACGTTGTAATGATTGGACACTATTACGGGTGGCAATAATAATGGACACTAAGGCATTATGTTTAAGGGGGTAATCTATCCAATAAATCCCTGAAAAATCGCTCTGCTGTATCTCGGCGCGAATCGCATTACGCTTGAGATGCTGACGCAAAATGTCTTTGCCATAATGGTGAGACGGTTTATTAATATCTAAATGATGATAAAGCATTTGGGCAATATGCCCAATCGCACCTTCGCCATACTGATCCAAAATCTTCAGGGCAATATCATAGTTTTCCATCCCATAATAGGGTGCGTATCCGCCTACCATTTCTTGCGCTTCGCGCCGCACTAAACAAAAATGCCCTAAATAGGGCATGGATCGCAATAAATCCAAATTGAAATCGGGCTTAAATTTCGGATCATAGCGTTCAAGTCGTGTGGATAGACTGTCTTCATCAACATAAATCAGTTGCCAATCGGGATAATGATTCATCGCCTGAATACAATAAGATAATAAATGGGCTTGACAACTATCCCCGGCTTCAATCAAGGCTACCCAATCCGCTTTTATCATCGCGATTTCATGATTAATGACACGAATCGGTTCATCGGAACCCACATTAAGCCAGCGTAAATTCGTGATTTCCCAAACGGCTCTATCTGTGGTATTGAAATCGGCAATGATGGATAAATGCCAATGGGGGTACTCTTGTGCGGATAAAGCTTTTAATGTTGTTTTGAGATACTTTTCTTGGGGGCGGCGGAGATGAATTAATAAATGAACACTGGGCACACCCTCTTTTTGCAAATGGGGAATAAGAGGAGATAACGGACTCTCAATGGCTATAACGCTTTGTTTTTCAATCCATTTTTGATAATCAGGCTCTCCTAAATGGAAAACGGGGGCTGCTGTCTCATTGCCGAGTAATCGTTGAATAAATGGGGTAGAGTGTTCTTGAAGTGCGGGTGTTTTAGGTTCTTCTTCATTTAATAAATGATTATAAATGTGAGTCAAATATTCTGAATCAAGCTCAACGGTTTTGGCCACTTGAATTTTTTCGGCAAGATATCCAAAGGCGCGTATAAATCGTTCACGAATAGCACTTGAAGCAGCGATTAAAACATCTGCTTTTTGCAAAATTTGGCCTACCAATTCATTTCGCTCTGATAAAAAGTGGTTTAAAGGGGGCACCTCATGGACAAACTGTGCTTGTTTAGCTGCCAAACACTGTAGGCATTGTTGATCTTGCCCATCAGCGATAACCTTTCCACACGGTTCACCACTATCCAATACCAAGTTTTTATCAGGGCAAAGTAGAAAATAATCCTGTAAGGAAATCATGACTTTTTTATCCAACTGTTTAGCCATCAGTGGTAAAGCCAATGTTCCCCAACCCGATAAATCTTGAAAATGAACAATCGGATAATCACCGCCCACCAAAAGGCGAGCAAAGTTTTCCTCAACGGTGCTATTATTTAATTCTCCTGGCCCATCTAAAAAAGTCTGTCTGACAACCAAGTTTTGGGTACGCAAACGGATAAGCCGCAATGCGTCATTAATTTGGCTGCTATCCATATCAGCCTGCAAATGTGGCAGTGACTCTGGATAAATGACGGTGGTGTGAAAGTCTAAATGCATAATGGATTGTCCTAAGGGGTTCTCTGTGAGCTTTTTTTGATGTATCTATTTCATGCTGGTTTTATGTTGATGTCCTTCGAGCCGAAAAAACGAAAAAACGACAAGGATTTGGTATAAGAAAGGATAAACCCTAACACTGTAAAACTTTCAAATTGGGTTCGAGTTCAAGGATAAAAACGACAAGGATTTGGTAAGTACTGAACCACAAATAAACAGGTATTTTACCGCAAAGATTTGCTCTGCATCGCGTCGAAACGAAACCGCGAATTGTAGATTTGCGCCGCGAAGCGTCTCTAATTACAAATAAACATTGCTTCTATTAAAATACCTGA
>JAYQWI020001420.1:0-3771 GCA_035871815.2 Candidatus Parabeggiatoa communis | reverse complement strand
CGCTGATGAGTATATGGGATTAAGTTCAAGCTTCTTATTTGCCGGAGCCCATAATGTCTTAGCTACCTTGTGGCGTGTTGATGATAATGCTTCCCGTTTGCTGATAGAAACGTTCTATGAAGGCCTAAATGAGGGGCTTTCGCCTGTGAATGCGTTACAACAGAGCCAACATCAATTACGAAACATGACCGAAGAGGCGATAAAAGCGCGTTCTCCGAATGCGACAATTACCCGTGATTATAAAAATCCGTATTATTGGGCTGGGTTTGTGTTGATTGGGGATGGGGAGTAAAAATTTTTTTCTTTTTTTCAACACAGAGTTCACAGAGTCGCACAGAGTGCCACAGAGAGAACAATTTTGGAGTCAACGCTTTAGGCAACATATTAAAAATCATAGATTTATACTCTGTGGCACTCTGTGGTTCTCTGTGTTCTCTGTGTTGAAAAAAAAGTGCTAAGCTGTCAATCTGTTGTACTCAATTTACAGGAGAAAAATCATGAGTCTACATAATGATATTCAATACTACATCAATGACTTACAAGACTTATTGAAGGAAACAGATGAACAGGCGTTAATAGATAAAGCGCGTACATTGTGGGAAGGGGAAGAAGATGATGCCCGTTATGAAGTTTTAGAACAATTCGTGGAATCAGAGAAATTTGCTAAACCTGCCGATCCGCCTGCCCCTGAATCTGGTGATGATGGCGGTATCTTTGTGCGGAATAAACCCGTTAGGTAACTCGAAAAAATTAATATACCACTGGGCAACCACAAGGGATTGCCCCTACAACCCCGACGGTAGGGGCAATCCGTAGGGTTGCCCCTTTTTGGGTAGATTATTTTTTGCGAGTTGCCTTAAACCATTTTAATAAGCGCGTGCGCTAAAATTAACATGCGCTAACGCATCATCTCGCCCCTGTACGATAATCGTCGGTTTTCCGCGTAAATTGCCACTGGCATCCACTTTCAAAATGCTGTCTTGAACACGCTGGTAACGCGCTGAGGCTTCACCTGTCAATGGAATACCGGTATTATTCAATGTGCCGCTTGTACCGGTGGCTAATTGCCGCAAACATAGGGCCCCTTTCAAATCACCTTCAAGTGTATCCCCATTCGCATTAAAGGATTAATGGTTCATGTCTTTGGTAGACTTGCTGCTGCCCTGTTTTTATTGGCCTTTAACTCTTAATTCGCATTATTGAATTCTCAAGCCAGGTGGTGGTGACTAACCTCTTCGATTTTTTCAAAATGCCAAAAGAGCGCAAATTATAACGGTGGACAGTATAATCATCAATGTGAGGCCATAAAACAGCCGCTTCGCGCCTGAACAGCTTCGCTAAAGATTGCTTTTAGAACGAATTGAATAGCCGTTTAACGGATAACGGATAACGGATAACTGATTTATCCTGATATTTTTTTTGCAGATTAAACCGAAAAATTGACTTATATCATAGCTAATAATTAAAATACCATTTCAAAATAAGCGCCCATCAATTATTTTGATTAAATTGAATTACACTTTAACTGATAACTGATAACTGATAACTGATTTATCTTGACATTTTTTTTGCAGATTAAACCGAAAAACTGACCTAAATCAAGGCAAGAATAAAAACGCCCGTTTATAATGAGCGCCCTCATTTATTTTGATGAGATTAAATCACAGTTTAATTGATAACTGATAACTGATAACTGATAACTGAAAACTTTCCCTTGTTTTAAGTTTAAGTGTAGCAAGGGCAAGTGTATTTAAAATCACACTTAAACATCAACTTGGTAGGAGATATTTATCATGTCAACTCGATACAAACGTACCGATTGGGTACGACGAAAGGAGGACTTTTCCTCTGGTGCGGCGAGCGGTTTTGGATTTGGGCGATTGCTACTCCCATGGCTATTGGCTGGTTTTATCTCCAGTCTGGCTTATGCTGTGCCTATAACAACCAATTATCAAGGGTATTTGGAGAGTGCTGGTGCGCCTTTGAATGCTACTGTTGATATGACTTTTGCTTTGTATGATGAGGGTGCTGTTAGTTTGTGGACTGAAACTCATCAAGATGTGGAAGTTAGTAATGGTGTGTTTAGTCTGGTTCTTGGTAGCATTACTGCGTTTAATGACAAGAGTTTAAAGGATGGGCGTTTTCTTGGGATTGCGGTTGGTGGTGATGCTGAGATGTCTCCGCGCCAAGAGTTGACGAGTGGTTTTTCAGCGCTGCGGGCTGGGGTTGCTGATACGGTGAAGGCAGCTTCGGTGGATAGTGAGGCTATTGCTGATGGTGCTGTAACTGATATCAAAATTAAAGATAGTACAATTACCGGTGCTAAAATTGCTGTTAGTAGTATTACTGCTGATAGAATAGCTGCCGGCGTGACTATTACTGCTGAGGAGCGGTTGAAGTTGGGAAGTGTGGTATCAGATGGAAGTAGCCCGACTTTTGAGAATTTGGATGTTAAGAAACATCTTAAAGTCGGTGAAAATTCTATTCATTTGGTAAGCACAAATGGTGCTGCTTTGGAAAATGAGATTTATACAAGTGGTACTAAATCTTTAGTTATACAACCATTTCCGAAGACTACTAACAATGTAGGTATCGGTACAGAAAACATTCCAAATAAAACAGCTAAGTTGGACGTTAAAGGAATTATTAAAGCTACTAGTGATTCATTACCAGCTAATTTCTTAACAGATTTTGGTGAAGGGCTTTATATGCGTTACGATAACACTGGTATAAAAGATGATGGTGGTGAAGTAGGTGTAATCAAAAATAAGGCTTTTTCACGGTTATTTTTAACTGGAAACCCTACTTTGATAAATGCAACAAATGGAGGTGGTAATGTTGGGATTGGCCAATTTGTATTTGGTTCTACTGTAAGAGAACCAGAAGCCAAATTGCATGTTTATGGTTCCTCAAACCCAAACATCAAACTCCAATCTCCAAATGGAAACAACAACTACCAAACTTTTGAGATTGGTGTAGCCACTTGTAATACTTGTTATGCTCCCTACGCCAAAACGGGTGATGCTGTCATTAGAAAACTTGGTGCAAGCCATAACCTCCTTCTCAACATGCCAAATAATAATAATGATGGTAAGAGTTACATTACTTTTGGGGATGAATACAATGGTAGAACTATGAGTGTTTTCAATAATGGTACAGTTGCTATTGGTACAACAACACCAGCAAATTGGAAAACAAAATTAACTATTGACGGTAAAAATTATCATGCTCTACGTGTTATTAATGACAATGATCATGACTGGGGCTATAACACCATATTTGAAGTTACGAGAGAACTCACAAAAGCCATTGCTGTGGTCTTACCCGGTACAACTACTGACAGATTTGTAGTTTATGGAAATGGGGATGTGCATGGTCGTAAATTCATTCCTGAATCGGATGTAAGATTGAAAAAAGACATTGAACCAATTGATAATTCATTGGAAAAAGTTTTGAATCTGAAAGGTGTTACTTTTCGTTTCAAAGAAGATTCTGATAAGAACAAGCCAAAAGAAATGGGATTTATCGCTCAGGAAGTTGAAAAAGTTATTCCTGAAGTTGTCACAACGAATCACGAAGGTTATAAAGGTGTTGATTATAGTAAAATTACTGCCGTCCTAGTAGAAGCCGTCAAAGAGCTAAAAGCCCAAAACGACGCGCTCAAAGCCATCGTCTGCAAAGATCATCCAGAGGAAGCAATTTGCCAGTAAAATGTCTGAATCATAATTCACAGAATTTTAAAATTAACAGAATTAAAAACCATTTAAAATC
>JAYQWI020001419.1:0-7751 GCA_035871815.2 Candidatus Parabeggiatoa communis | reverse complement strand
CGATCATGGCTTAATAAGGTGCCATTGGTTGCAAAACTCCCATCACCGGCGTTCCTTTTTTTAATTAACTTGATAACGTCTTCTAATTTATCCCAAAGTAAAGGTTCACCCGTTCCATGTAAGGCGGCTATCTTGTGATGTCCTTCTGAACTTTCTTCCACAATTTTTTCTAACAATTTCCATTCGATATAACCTTTATTTCTCGTTAATACCGAATTAGCACAATAGGGACATTTTAGGTTACATTTACTGGTTAGTTCAAGTGAAATCGGAGGAACTTTAGGATAAAAAGCCTCTTCTTTTGACAATGGAGTGTTATTCATTGAAAAGACTCCTATTATTGAGATTTAAGACCATTGTGTATTAATGCTTATTCCGCGTTTTCTCAACTCTGCCAAAAGAGTTTGGGCAAAATGGTGATGTTTGGCTACCAACTCATCCTTTTCCCGCATCTGTTTTTCTTGCTCCTGCATTTGTTGTTCTTGAGATTGAAGGACTTCATGTAATTTATTGTAATCATTAGCTTTATCCATAACACTTAACCAATCAATGGCATGCTTATAGGCATAATCGGTTAGGGATTTTTTAATGGACATCGGATAAAAAATGATGATGTCATTTAAAACCATGATGTCATGCCAGTCACTCAATGACTTTAAAGCACGCATGACTTCATTGAAATCGGGCCATTGGCTAATTTCATGGGGATAGGGAGGCGGACATAAAAAAAGTCGAGCATCATCTATCAAGATAACGCTGTTTTTATTCAGTTGATGAATGGCTATTAACTCATCTAGTAAAGGACATTGGGAGGTTTCTCCACTTGTGTAATCGGCAACACACCAATGGGCATCTAGCCAGTATAGGGTAGACTTATCTGCTAATTTTGGGGATAAATCGGTTAAAAAACTCGGAGAATCACCATGGTAGACATATACATGCTGTAAATCCTGGCACAAGTTTTTTACTTGCTCAAAATATTGCTGGGACAATTCTACAGTATAAATTTCTTTGAACAAATTTTGCACTTTTTTTATACTGGCTCCCTCAAAAGTACCCGTTTCTACAAACACTTCTAACAGAAGTTCTGTTTTGAGTGTTTTGACCAGTTCTAAATCTATCGAAAAATTAACGGCTCCCATTTTATTTTTCTCCGGTTAGTGTTTCTAAAAAAATATTCAGTTTTTCAATGTAAATGATTGATTATCTTTTGGATGAAAATCGGTTTTTCTTCATCCATCATTTGCTTTGGATCATAAATATCTTCATCTTCATAAGAATATTTTCAAAAAAAAAAGAGGTTGAAACGATGCCTGTTTTTTGGTCTATGGCTTGGTTAGTCATCTGGTTGAACCGTTATCTTGTGTAGCAAAACCAACAAAGGACGTGTGTCGCCGTTGGGCTGTTCAAGAATAGTTGCTTTATCAGGACACAGTAAGCTGAATTTGTTGCTTCCTGGTTGTAATGTTATCTTAAAAATGAGATTGATCTTCTGGTCAAATTGCCAACCTTTTGTTGTGGACCTGGTTTCGTTTTCAAAACGCAGTTCAACCGTCCGCAGTCTATCTTTGCGGCCTGGTCCCGGTTCAATGGTAAATGATAATTGGACTTGACATGTTTCAGTAGTCTGGAATACCCCGGTAATCCCTTCAGCCTGCCCATGCCCCAGCCACAGTAAAATCTTGCCATCATAATACTCTATCCCCCAATGCGCCATTTGAAACTGGTGCGGCTTGATATCGACGATTGTGGCCAGCGGCGTGCTTATTGTTACCAGTTGCCTGATAAGCGAATCTGTATGATCATACTTCATCTCTAAGGGGTCATTCTCGTTTAACCGCCCCTCTCCTTTAAGCTTTGCATGTAGTGGCGTACCTGCATCTGGTTGAACCGTTATCCGGTGTAGCAAAACCAACAAGGAACGTGTATCGCCGCCGGGCTGTTCAAAAATGGTTGCTTTATCAGGACACAGTAAGCTGAATTTGTTGCTCCCTGGTTGTAATGTTATCTTAAAAATGAGATTGGTCTTTTGGTCAAATTGCCAACCTTTTGTTGTGGACCTGGTTTCGTTTTCAAAACGCAGTTCAACCGTCCTCAGTCTATCTTTGCGGCCTGGTCCCGGTTCAACGGTAAATGATAATTGGACTTGACCTGTCTCAGTAACCCAGAGTACCCCGGTAATACCTTCAGCCTGCCCATGCCCCAGCCACAATAAAATCTTGCCATCATAATACTCTATCCCCCAATGCGCCATTTGAAACTGGTACGGATCGATATCGACTATTGCGGCCAGCGGTGCGCCTATTGTTACCAGTTGCCTGACAGGCGAATCTGTATGACCATACTTCATCTTGTTGTTGTATTCATCAACTTGTTTGCTATAGCTCAAGAATAGGTCACGAAACTCATCCTTGGACATGGTGTCGGCATAGTAATGATTCACATCTAATGGGTCATTATCGTTTAACCGCCCCTCTGCTTTAAGCTTTGTATGCAGTGGCGTACCGGGGTAAGGAGAAAATACACCGAATACGACTTTAGTAGGAGACAGCTTGGGAAGCAAACCCATTGTCGCTGCCATCTCCTCCTTGGTCTCTCCTGGCACACCTATCATTAGCAAAGCGGTCCAGGGTAATCCTACTTCGTTAAGCATCTCCGCCGCTTTTTGGGTTTGCTCTACAGTTATTCCTTTATGCATTTCTTTAAGCACTCGATTACTGCCTGACTCAACCCCGACCTCAACTCTAACACAGCCTGCCTGTTTCATTAACGCCAGTAATTCAATATCTATATTGTCCACCCTGATATAACAAATCCAATTGACATTCACCTTTTTTGCTATCAAGAGATTGCATATTTCCACTACCCGTTTTCTTTTGATTGTAAATAAATCATCCCACAACATAAAATTTTGAACGCCATAACGCTCCTTTTGATGCAAAATCTCTTTTACAACCTCCTCAGCGCTTCTCATCCTGACGGACCTTCCTCCCCACACAACGTTAGCGGCGCAAAATGTACATGCGTAGGGACAGCCTCGTGAGGTGATAATATCGCCATGTATAGTCTTATAGAGTATGTCAGGCAGTTGATCAGCATAGAGCAATAGATGCTTGGCCGGATAAGGTAAGGTGTCAATATCTTTGACGACTGCACGGTTTTTGTTGTTAATGATGCGCCCGCCATTTTTGAAAGAAAGGCCCTCAATTTTATAAAAATCCGGCTTGGAACTGTGGAGCATGGCTACCAGTTCGGTCATTGTCTGCTCGCCTTCTCCCCGAACCACAAAATCAACAGGATGATCCTGCAATACCTGTTCAGTAACTGTCGTTGCGCCTGACCCGCCGAATACGATCACGACATCTTTATTTACCTTTTTTGCGATTTTAGCTACCATATAGGCGGAGGGCAAAATTACAGATTTGGTGGTAATGCCAACTATATCAGGCGCTTTTTCTCTAAATAAGGCCTCTACTTCATGCCACACCTCATGCTCAAAATTTAGTAACGCATTTACATGATCAGGCCGATGTGCCGCAATCCGAAAGTGAGCGATTTCGGTGTTGTATATTGGCTTGGAAAACAAGTCAGCATCATAGATTTCTACCGGATATTCTGCCTGTTCCAGAGCACCAGCTATATACCCCAGCCCCACAGGAAAGTGGTGCGCTGAAATAAAGCTATCAGATGCGAATCGTTGAAAAGGAGGGTTAACTAATAAAGTTTTCAAAGTTTCCATTTGACGATGGACGTTCTGATTTTTCATTATTTTCTATCTCCAAGTTTGATGTTATAGGGTGTGTTTCATTTACTTTAGAGAAGGGAAGAATGGGGGGAAGCTACAGCCTCCCAGCCTGCAGCACTTTTTTAATCATTTGAAACACACCCAGATCATTTGGCGTTAAGTAAAACTCTACAGCCTGGTTCATCTGGTTGAACCGTTATCCGGTGTAGCAAAACCAACAAGGAACGTGTATCACCATTGGGCTGTTCAAGAATGGTTGCTTTCTCAGAACACAGTAAGCTGAATTTGTTGCTCCCTGGTTGTAATGTTATCTTAAAAATGAGACTGGTCTTCTGGTCAAATTGCCAACCTTTTGTTGTGGACCTGGTTTCGTTTTCAAAACTCAGTTCAAGCGTCCGCACTCTATCTTTGCGGCCAGGTCCCGGTTCAACGGTAAATGATAATTGGACTTGACATGTTTCAGTAGTCTGGAATACCCCGGTAATACCTTCATCCTGCCCATGCCCCAGCCACAGTAAAATCTTGCCATCATAATACTCTATTCCCCAATGTGCCATTTGAAACTGATGCGGCTTGATATTGATTATTGATGCCAGCAGTGTGCTTATTGTGACCAGTTGCCTGACAGGCGAATCCGGATGACCATACTTCATTGTATTGTTGTATTCATCAACTTGTTGGCTATAGCTCAAGAATAGGTTGTGAAACTCCTCTTTGGACATCGCATCGCCATAATAATGGTTCATATTGAAAAGGGCACTATCCTGTATCCGTCCTTCTGCTTTAAGCTTTGCATACAGTGGAGTACCGGGGTAAGGATCGCATACAGCGAGTAAGGCTTTCGTAGGAGCCAATTTAGGAAGCAAGTCCATTGTGGCTGCCATCTCCTCCCTGGTCTCTCCCAGCATACCGATCATGAGCAATGCTACCCAGGGTAGCCCTGCTTCGTGAAGCATCTCTGCCGCTTTTTGGGTTTGCTCGACTGTGATGCCTTTATGGAGTTCTTGAAGCATTCGATTACTGCCTGACTCGACCCCGATCAGAGCTTCAAAACAACCTGCCTGTTTCATTAACTTCAGTAATTCAGTATCTATCGTGTCCACCCTAGCATAACAAGTCCAATTGATATTCACCTTTTTTTCTATCAAGAGATTACATATTTCCACTGCCCGTTTTTTGTTGATTGTAAATAAATCATCCCAGAACGTAAAATGTTGAGTTCCATAACGCTCCTTTTGATGCAAAATCTCTTTGACAACCTCCTGAGCACTTCTTATCCTGCTCGACCTTCCTCCCCACACAACGTTCACGGCGCAAAATGTACATGCGTAGGGACAGCCTCGTGAGGTGATCATACCGCCCTGTATTGTATTATAGAGTACGTCAGGCAGTGTATCAGCATAAAGCAATAGATGCTTAGCCGGATAAGGCAATGTGTCAATATCTTTGATTAAAGCGCGATTTTTGTTGTGAATGATACGCCCGCCATCTTTGAAAGAAAGACCATCAATTATATAAAAATCCGGTTTGGCACTGTTGAGCATGTTTAGCAATTCGGTCATTGTCTGCTCGCCCTCTCCCCGAACCACAAAATCTACATGATGATTCTGTAAGACCCCTTCATAAGCCATTGTTGCGCCTAGCCCACCCAATACGACCACAATCTCTTGGTTTATTTTTTTTGCAATTCGGGCTACCATATAGGCGGCGGGCAAAGTAACAGATTTACTCGTAATCCCGACAATATCAGGCTCTTTTTTTCTCAATAATGCCTCGACTTCATGCCACACATCATGATCACAATTGAGTAGTGCATTCATATGATCAGACCGATGTTCAGCAATTCGAGCTTGAGATATTTCGGCGTTGTATATCGGCTTGGAAAATAAGTCTGCATCATAGATTTCCACCGGATAGCCTGCCTGTTCTAGAGCAGCAGCGACATACCCCAGTCCCATAGGAAAATGGTGCGGTGAAGCCGCGTAATCAGATGTGAAGCGTTGAAAAGGAGGGGTAACTAATAAAATTTTATTTTGGTGATGGATTTCATGATTTTTCATGATTTTCTATTTGCTCTGTCATTGTTAAACAGTGATGTAAAGAAAGTTTCTTAAACTGCATTTTTTCCGTTATTCTTAGTTCGTAAAGGGTAACTTATTTAAATATAGGCAACAAATGTCGTTTTACCATGAAAATAAATCTTGAAAAAAGATTGCTGATTAAGATCACCAATTAACCTTTTAAGTTGAGGCGAATTTTCTTGATACATTTGTTTTAATTGTTTTGATAAATGATTTGGTTCAAAAAATTCTGAAAAATGGATGCCATATTTTATATAGTTATCATATTGCCAATTATTGGCATGTTTGACATGATGAAAAAAGGGCATAGTCATATATTTCAAAGGAATCGCTTGGCTTTGCATGATGAGTGGTAGCCAGTGATCCCACCATGGTATCCCTAAACAAAATTGAGAAGAGGGTAATTTTTTTAGTAATTTGCGCTCCAAGAAAAAGACATCTAAACCTTCCCAATAAATGGCTCCGGCTCTGTTTTCAAGAGACTCAATATCCATCCTTGATGCAAAAAGAAAGGCATTCCTAGCTTGCTTACGAATAAATGCAACAAACCGGCTATCAGCCTTTAGATGAATATCTGAATTTACAATGCCACAAACATCTGTACCATAATCACGAAGATAATCAAAAACACTATCAAGATATATCATTGGCTTACCCACTTCAGCAAGCGCATCCCGATTAACCACATGAAAAGTAATGTCTATATAAATGGGTTGAAGTTGCTTAACTTCTTCTTGGTTGTTTAATGACACAATAGAAAAGCCCTGTGCTTGCCAACTTTGCATAGCCGCTTTTTGGTTTTCAACATTACCTGGTGCAATGCTAGTCACCATAACGATGGGAGCCGTTGTGGCAACCAAGGGTACTTGCAAATTTTCAGGAACAGACTGTATCAGATCACGAGAAATTTCAAGTTTTTGCTTATTATAAGTAATAAATGTGGTTTTATCACCATAAAATAAGTCTCGCATCTGCGAACAAATTTCACGAATGAATCTTAAAATGTGTTCTTGTTGATCTGTTTGTATAACAGGTTTTGGTTGATTAGATAGCTCAAAAAATTCGGTTAAATGAATGGTATATTTTAGTTGAGATTCCAAATTCCATTTTGGTGCATGTTTAACATGACGAAAAATAGGTGTTTCAAGGTATTTCAGAGGCAGCCCTTTTTTCAGAGCCATAGCCGGTAACCAATAATCCCAGGCTGGCAAACCCAAGCAAAATTTGGAAGAGGGAAAATTTTTTAATAGACGCTTATCAAGAAAAAATAGGTCAAAACCCACCCGGAGAGGCTTACCAGTTGTTTCTCGAATAGAATTAACATCCAGCCTTGAAGCAAAAAGTACCGCATTTTCAGCTTGTTTATGGATAAATGATAAGAAAGCATTATCAGCCTTTAAATGAATATCCGAATTAATAATACCACAAATTTGGCTGCCCTGTTCATGGAGATAGGAAAATATATCATCAATATACACAAATGCCTTACCTTCCTCAGCACTGGCATCCCTATCCACGACATGGAAAGTAATATCTTTATAAATGGGCTGAAGTTGCTGAGTTTCTGCTAAGTTATTGAGGGAAACAACTGAAAACCCATGTTGTTGCCAACTTTGCATAGCGGCTTGTTGAGTTTCAATATTACCTGGTGCAATGCTGGTGGCTATTACGATAGGCTTTTGCGTGGCAATGGGCTCTTGAGCAATCTCCTTTGTTAGTTGTTCAAAATTCAGGTTAAAATTCCGATTAAAAGGCTCAACAAATTTATTAACGGTTTGCAAAAATGGCGTAATAATTGGTGTACCATCAAGAATGGGATAATATTTCCGCACCGCTGCATGAAACAATTGCTGTTCCCAAGTGTATTCCACGTTAGGATCAAGCACAAATAGTTGTTTCAATAACTGTTTAGTGAATACCAAATA
>JAYQWI020001418.1:0-1658 GCA_035871815.2 Candidatus Parabeggiatoa communis | reverse complement strand
CGCGCAGGGCGCGGGCATAAAAATCAAAGCATTAAATGGCTTAACACGTCTGCGTGTGAAAAAACAAATCTAAGGCTGATCCTTTTGTTTCCAGGTTTCAAAACGTAAATCAGGTATTCTATTGAAATGTTTGACATTATTGGTGACTAAGGTCAAGTTGTATGCCAATGCAATGGATGCAATCATGATATCAGCATCCAAAATCATCAAGCCTTGCTTTTTCAAATCTGATTTGATCTGACCAAATACCTTAGCTGCTTTATTTTCAAATGGTAACATCGCCAATTTTTCTGATAGCATTTCAATGTTATCAAGATTTTTCTTGACATAATTTGATTTGTAAGCACCAAAATACAGTTCTGCTTGTGAAATGATCGAATAAGCGATGCGATCCAAGCCGATTGCTTCTACTTTCTCTTCAATCTCTTGGTTACCATTTAGCCAATAAATGAGTGTGTCTGTATCAAATAGATACATTATCATTGTGATTCTCTCCCCATTGTTCTTGAGGCAATGATGTCATTAACAATTTCTTCGACAGGACGATCATCTTTCCAAATGCCACACAAACCAGAAGAGTTTCTGGCTTGACGAGGTACGATCACATTGACTTTAATCCCCTCAGGCAATTGAATATTGTCATCCAAAATGACGACGTTGTTTCTCACATAGCCTGAAATATTCACATCTTGCGTTGTGTTGATGTCCATTTTGTTATGCTCCTGATGAATAAGGTGGGTTGATGAAAATAGGTTTTTGGCACTGATTATCCTAATTAACACCAAACCGTAATCAGCGTTAATCAGTCTCATCAAAAGTTCAGTTTGTTACCGCGTTTAGTATATCTCAATGATCACTCAGTACAACAGATCAGGGGAGTGAACGGATTGGTGAGTGGGCCATTTCCAATTACAGGGCAAAAAAAACAATCTATCGCGTTTCAACGATCTTATCAAAACACATCACAACAAATCCGTTAATTGAGTACAACTAATTACGGGGATAAACGAATTAATTTGTTACTTTATTTAACTTTTTGGGTAGAAAAGCCTCTATCCCTTTCAATAAGACAACGGATTGACTAAACAACACGATTGACAAAATTCGTTTATCCCCGTAATTCGTTGTACTCAAGAACCTCAGCCTTCCGTAAAAAGAAAAATGAAAAAAGGGAAAAAGGGAAAAAGGAAAAAGATAAAAGGGTTACAATTTCCTGGCAAGCCGCGCACCGACGCTCCCGAACCGGTTAGCCCGCTGCCTCCAGCCGCGGTCCGCCGAGCGCATCAACCCAGCATCGAAGCCCCACGAGCCGCCGCGAAAAACGAAAAGGTTTTCGTCATTAGCCTTGCTTTTATTAAGACAATATTGCTCTTTTCCGCTATATTTTTTCTCATATTCAGAACAAGTCCATTCCCACACATTCCCTAACATATCAAATAGCCCAAAAGGATTCGCTTCAAAAGAAGCAACAGGTGCTGTGTAGACATAGCCATCAGTACAATTATGAATCCGCCAGTTGGAATACTTTTCTTGAGCTGTTTTATCAGCGACGTTCGCATAACGACACGCATCATCAGCATCATTACCCCAATATCTGCTCGTTTCTGTTCCCGCCCTAGCGGCATACTCCCACTCCGCTTCAGTCGGTAAACGATATT
>JAYQWI020001417.1:0-2120 GCA_035871815.2 Candidatus Parabeggiatoa communis | reverse complement strand
TTCTTTAGAAGGCGTACAAGCCAATAATCGCTACGCTAAAATATTTAGCGGTTTGGCAAAGCAACCACAACCGGCAAAAAAATGGACGATCATGGTTTACATGGTAGGCTCTGATTTAGAAAAAAGGGGTAAGTGGGCAAGCAAGGATATTTTAGAAATGTTAGCCGGCACAAGCCAGCCTAATTCTGATAGCGTTAATGTGGTGATATCGACTGGTGGTTCTAATCGCTATGGATGGAACACAATAAAACGTGCCTTCATCTCTAACGGACAACAGTATGTCCTTGACGATTTAGGGGCTGATAAGAGCATGTCAGACCCACAAAATCTGAGTGAGTTTGTCGTTTGGGCAAAAGCTAATTTCCCCGCCGAACATTATGCATTAATTCTTTGGAATCATGGTAGCGGTACTGGAGGCTATGGCCTAGATACCTCTAATGCTGGAAAAAGGCTTGACAATGAAGGCAATTTCAAAGGTTATAAACTGATGAGTTTGCCTGAACTCCATCAAGCTTATCAAACTATTCGTAGCGGTATCGACAAACCACTGGATATCGTCATTTATGATGCTTGTCTGATGGCTTCAATAGAGGTGGCTGAAATCACGGCAACGGTGGCTAACGCGATGGCGGGTTCTGCTGAGTTGGAACCAGGGCATGGTATTGACTATGCTCACCTATTGAGTCATCTCGGCACAAACCCACCCGATAATGGGCTCGCCTTTGGGAGCCTAGTCAAAACGGGCTACATTCAACAGACTAAAGATCAAAAAACGTTTGAACAATCACAAATTACCTACAGCGTTTTTGATTTAGAGCAATTAGCGTCGTTTAACGGTACTTTCAATAATTTTGCCATTGAATTTAATGTGCTATTGGAAAAACTCGCGTTTCAAGACTATGAACGACTCAGTCGTGGTCTCATTCGTGCGCCGGGCTATCCTTCTACAAAAACGGGCAGGTTACGCGCCTTAGACAGTAACAATATTCGCATTGATTTATATAGTCTCCTGCAAACGGTTGGGCCAGATTTTCTAACACTTAAAATTTATGCCGCTCAATTGTTGACTCTTATTGACAAAATGGTAGTCGATTATGAGGGCAACATTGCTGATATTGATCCCAATGCTGGGCGCGTCACTCTGGATATTGGCAATGACAAATCTTATTTAACTGTCCTGCCGGAAGCCTATACACTGCTCAGTGAAGGCCTAGATTTTTATAACCACCAAAGCCAAAATGATTCTTATGTCCCTGAAGGGGAGTTGGTGTGTTCAAAAGGCTTTATTTGTGCCTTTGCCCAATGGCTTGAATTGGCAGCAGAAGACATACTGGGGATTGAGGCCTATTTTGGGCAAAAAGAGACCGAAAAATCAACCGTTTATTTGATTGATCCCGCTTTTTATCAGTATCGAGAATTGACCGAAGAGTTAGAACTCGGTGTTAATGGCCATCAAGCCTGTCAATATCAACTGTGCGTGAGTGAGACGCAGTGTGAGGATATCACATTAACTCAGCAAGGCAATCAGTTACTGGCTGATATCGCTCTTAACGATTTTCCAAGCGTCTTATCTTTTTGCAATCATGATGAGCAGTGGTTGGCTTGTGGTGTAGTCCAGCAAATTGAAGGCATTTGGGGACGCGATGATGGCTTGTATTCTCAAGATAGTATTATTCCTAGCACTTTGCATGTTCAAGGGAATCAAACTGAACAGCGGCAAGGTAAGACATTGATTGTTCATGATCCCGCTCAAGTCAGATTAAAGAAAAGTTGTGATGACGAGAAGGCGACTATTTGGGCTATATATTATAGTTTAAATCAGCGGAGAAAAATTGAAGTTTTGTGTGACAGTGGGGATTGTGTTTGTCAGCCGGATGACACTGATCAAAGTTGTAAAGAAATTGGTTTTAAGGCTGGGGTGTATCTTACTCAGTAAGTTTGAGTTGGAGTTCAAACGTAGTTGCCCACCATTCAGGCCTTCGCAAAATAAATTTTGAACGACAATCAATGGGGCCTTCAAGATTTATCTTGATAAACAATGATAATGACCTTTATATAATAATGGATTAAAATCGAGCATAAGCTCGATTCAATCCGTTTAAATTATACAATCCGTTATT
>JAYQWI020001416.1:0-2323 GCA_035871815.2 Candidatus Parabeggiatoa communis | reverse complement strand
AAAGCAATTTTGATAGCGGGTTATTTACCAAAAGGGGTTCAGAACATTAAAGACGCTTATGAAGCCCTCAATTATCAAGGTTATCAAGCAGAGAATATGTCTTTGATCAGTAATACGTCTGTTCTGGGCGTGAATGTTCCGACGGTACAAGCTACGCTTAATAATGTCGAATTTGCTTTGACAGACTGGACAAAAGACAATACGCAAAATTTGGTGATCTATTTAGAAGGCTTAGGTGATCAAACGGGGTTTATGCTCAGTGACAATGAAATATTGCCTTTTGCACAATTTAAAACGTGGCTGGATGCGCTACAATTAGAGATACCTGGCGCGGTGACGGTGATCTATGAAGGGCCTCAATCAGGATACGTGCTTTCCGCCTTGAAGCAACCGCCTGAGGATAAAACGCGCATTGTGATCAGTAGCGCAAGCGTGGATGACAGCCATGCCGACACTTTAAGCTTTTCCTTTTCTAAGTTTTTCTGGCAAAAAGTGTATAATGGTGCCAATACTCGTAATGCTTTTCGGTATGCCAAAAATCCTATTGAGCTTGCCCATAAAGAACAACAAACACCGCAATTGGATGCGAATGGCAATGGCATCGGTAATGACGGCCAGGATTCTCGTATTGCTCGGGAACATAGTTTGGGTATCGGTGTCGTCAGTGCCAACACAGTGAACAGTTCTCCTGCTCAAAAAACGGGCATTTGTTTGAAGCCGTCTAAAATGGCCTATCATTTTGGTGAGGCCGTGCAGGTGACTTTATCACATTTACCGCCTTCAGGTGAAAAAGCGTATTTTGTTATTGGTTTACCTGATGGACATTTCTTTTCTATTCAGGGGTTAAACCAGTTTACGCCTGTTAAACAGATAGAAATTCTAAAAACTTTACCCGTTTGGACAGACAGCGGTGATAACGGTGATAAGGTTATGGATGTCACCTTAGAGGCTCATTTGCCGGCCGGAGCGTATTGGCTTTATTCAATTACGCTTCCAGAAGAGGCCTCTCTTGAATTAGACTTTGATCTTAAAAGGCTGTGTCAATCTAGTTTTTGTGTACAATGAATTGCAAACTCAAGTTGGAACGTAGATCTCATTTTGAGTTTGAGAATTTTATATACTGTCCACCATTACACAAGCGCTTTTGGAAAAATCCCCAAGGTTAGTCACCACCACCTGACTTGAGCTTTCAGACAACTAATGCCCGCTGTTGGCTGTTAAAGTTAAAAATATAAAATAATTGGAGAACAAAAAATGAATGCGGTAACGGTTAATCACGCGGCACAAAATCTCAATCATCTGATCGGGCAGGTTATTTCTAATGTTGAACCGACTATTATTTGTAATGATGAAGGTGAACGGGCTTTATTAATGTCGATGGATGAATTTAATTCATGGCAGGAAACGCTTTACTTGTTATCTAACCCGGCTAATGCTGAACATTTGCGCGAATCAATTGCTCAAGTGGCACTGGGGAAAACCCAAGAAAGGGAGTTGATTGAGCCATGAAATTGATTTTCACTGAACGGGCTTGGTTTGGAACGTAGCCCTTAAATTGTCGGGATAGAACGCTGATTGTCATGATTAAACTGATTGACGCTGATCAAAAATCAGCGTCAATCAGGCCTTCATCAGTGTTATCAGTGTTCTATTCATAGCCTTATCAAGCCGACAATTTGATGACTTCTCGAATAACATCTTCAACCGCTTTTTCATTCTCATTTTGAAGGGCGTGGCTGATTTCGTCGCCAATCGTTTTCTCTTCGTTGAACTTCTCCAAGAAAGTATCCAGTACTTTTAGTCCTTTAGCCATTAAAACGACACCATTGAAACAATTGTAATGGAGTTCTTGGTAGCGAATTAAGCTTTCTCGTTGCAAAAAACGAATGGTGGCAAAATAATTGTCTGTTTTCTCATCGTCAAGAGATTCGGCTAAGTCATCAACCACTATATTCGTTTCTCTCGGAAAGGCTTGATAAAGTAATCTTAAGACGAGTGCCGCACACTGGTTGAAATCATTTCTGTTGTGGTTAATCATTTTGATGGTTATTGATAAGTGTTAACTCACTTCGTTAAGGCGCTTTGCAAGGCTCGCAAAGCTTGCCCTCTATGGCTTAATTGATTTTTAACTTCGGAAGGCAATTGCGCTGCGGCACAGTGATGGGTTGGCACATAAAAAAATGGGTCGTAACCAAAGCCATTTTGACCACGCGGTTCATGTAAAATCCGCCCTTCCCAAGTGCCTTGACAAATCAAGGGCATCGGATCGTTGGCATGCTGCATGTAAACAATGACACAGTGGTATCGTGCGGTGCGTTGTTCA
>JAYQWI020001415.1:0-1901 GCA_035871815.2 Candidatus Parabeggiatoa communis | reverse complement strand
TTGTCGTTTTCCAGACGCGAACCATTACCCTGAATTTTGGCAGAACTTAGTGCAAGGGGTTAATTCTATTCGAGAAATTCCCCCTGAACGCTGGGATATTGACCAATATTATTCCCCATTGATTGATGAGCCGAATAAAAGCATCAGTAAATGGTGTGGTTTATTGGACAATATTGACCAATTTGATAATCGCTTTTTTTCGATATCGAAACGCGAAGCCAAAAATATGGATCCGCAGCAACGTTTGCTGCTGGAAGAAACTTGGCATTGTCTGGAAGATTCTGGCGTTGCGCTCAAAACACTTCAAGAGAAAAAAACATCGGTTTATGTTGGGGTGATGGCGCGTGATTTTTTTGTCGATGCCTGTTCGCCTGACGTTGTGACGGATAGTTACGCCGCCTTAGGCGTGTATGATTGTATTTTAGCCAACCGCATTTCATACACCTTTGGGTTTCGAGGTGCCTCTCTTTCCATTGATGCGGCCTGTGCGTCTTCGTTGGTTGCATTGCACCATGCCAAAGCGGCACTGCTTTCTGGTGAAAGCGATTATGCGATTGTCGCGGGAGTCAGTTTAGATTTTCGGCCGTGGAAATATATCTCTTTTTCCAAATCACGGATGCTGAGTCCAGATGGACAATGCAAAACCTTTGATAAAGACGCGAATGGTTATGTGCCCGGTGAAGGTGTGGGTGTAGTCTTATTACAACCCGTCAAAGCGGCTCAACGCGCTCGCAATCAGATTTATGGTGTGATCAAAGGCAGTGCGGTTAATCATGGCGGACAAACCCCTTCCATAACGGCTCCCCGTGTAGAAGCACAACGGGATGTGATTTTGGCAGCCTACCAAGATGCCGGCATTAGCCCTGATACCGTGACTTATGTGGAAGCACATGGCACGGGTACGTCCTTAGGGGATCCGATTGAAGTAGAAGCCTTAACGCGGGCCTTTCGGGAATACACTGCTGATCGCCATTTTTGTGAGATAGGCTCCGTTAAAACGAATATAGGCCATTTAGAAGCCGCAGCCGGTATGGCTGGACTCATCAAAGTCTTATTGATGATGCGCCACCAAAAAATCCCCCCTACCTTAAATATCAACAGCTTAAATCCCGTCATCAATTTTGCCGAATCCCCCTTTCTCGTTGCCACCGATTTACATGATTGGCCCAATCGACAGATCGATTTACCCCACCGTGCCAGTGTCAGTTCCTTTGGTTTTGGCGGTGCTAATGCGCATCTCGTATTAGAATCGTTTTCTCCAGAAACCGCTACCCCTTCAAGCCTATCAAACCCTGAAGACACTTCGGGCTATCTCTTTATTCTCTCTGCCAAATCTTCCAATGCTTTAAACAAAACGCTTGAACACTGGAAAGCGTTTGTAAACAGCAAAACGTTTTCTGAATATCGCTTACGCGACATCAGCGCGACGGTGATGACAACAAGAGGTGATTTTGCTTATCGTTATGGTGATTATGTCGAGAATAAAGCCGCATTAAAAGCCTTAATAGAAAAAGAAACGCCTTCATTTTCCAAGACGCAGAATGATGACGCTTGGTGTTTACGAGTGGGCAACTTAGCTTGGCAAAACAGTGCCGAAATTCAACCGCTTTTAGATCAAGAACCGCTATTTAAACAGCATCTGGAAGAGGTGAATGACTGTTTATCTAACCTAGATGTGCCTCGCGTGATAAAAGAAGGCTTTCACCGTTCAGACTGGTTGATGCCCCCCCTGTATTCGTTTATGGTGAACTATGCCTATTTATCCACCTTGATAACATTAGGTTTTTCACCACGACTGATAATGGCTCAACAATCTGGGCTTTGGTTGAGTCTCACCCTCAGCGGCATGATAAAACTAGAAGACGCTTTAGCGGTTCTCAGTACGCAAAAAGATGTGCAAA
>JAYQWI020001414.1:0-6341 GCA_035871815.2 Candidatus Parabeggiatoa communis | reverse complement strand
TCGGCCGTGCTACCAAAGCGCCTGATTATAGTTTTAGAATTGGGGGCCTGCGAAAATTCTTTTTAGAAGCCAAAAACCCGTCGCTTCCGATCAAAAACAATGCCGAAGACGCATTTCAAGTGCGCCGTTATGGCTGGAGTGCCAAATGGCCACTGAGCATTTTGACGAATTTTGCCGAATTCGCCGTCTACGACTGCCGCATTAACCCCGCAATAACCGATAACGCCGCACACGCACGGATTTTGTATTTAACTTACACCGAATATTTGGCCCGTTGGGATGAACTCGTCGGCATTTTCTCCCGCGAAGCCATTTTAAAAGGGGCCTTTGATAAATACATCAAGTCTCAAACGAGCAAAAAAGGCACGGCAGAAGTTGACTCCGCCTTTTTATCCGAAATTGAACGTTGGCGCGACACACTCGCCCGTAACATTGCCCTGCGTAATCCCGTTTTAACCTCACGCCAACTTAACTTCGCCGTACAACAAACCATTGATCGTATTATCTTTTTACGCATTTGCGAAGATCGGGGTATCGAAGACTATGGGCGATTACTTGCCTTACAAAACGGCCCTAAAATCTATACCCGACTCTTTCAACGCTTTCAAGAAGCCGATGAACGTTATAATTCCGGCCTATTCCATTTCCAAGCTGAAAAACAACGTGATAATCCAGACACCCTGACTCCCACGCTTGTCATTGATGACAAAATCCTCAAAGACATTCTCAAAAGCCTCTACTATCCTGACAGCCCTTATGAATTTTCGGTGCTGCCCGCCGACATTTTGGGACAAGTCTATGAACAGTTTTTGGGCCAAGTCATCCGCCTCACCCCCGCACATCGCGCAGTCATTGAACAAAAACCAGAGGTTAAAAAAGCTGGTGGTGTTTACTACACGCCCACTTATATTGTTGACTACATCGTCAAACAAACCGTCGGCCAATTAGTCCACAATCAAAAACCTAATCAAGTCAATCACTTAAAAATTTTAGACCCCGCTTGTGGTTCAGGCTCATTTTTACTCGGTGCCTATCAATTCCTGCTAGACTGGCACAGTGAACACTATCAAAAAAATCCCTCAACATGGGCTTCCGGCAAAAACCCCCGTCTTTATCAAATCAGCGGCGGCGCGTGGCAACTCACCCTCCCGGAACGCAAACGCATCTTATTAAACAACCTTTACGGCATCGATATCGATCCCCAAGCCGTCGAAGTCACCAAACTCTCGTTACTCCTCAAAGTCTTAGAAAATGAACAAAACCTATTTCCCCAATTATCCTTATGGAAAGAACGTGTCTTGCCCGACTTAGATAAGAATATCAAATGTGGCAACTCACTGATAAACACTGATTTTTATCAAGGCCAACAACTGGGTTTATTAGATGAAGAAACGCTATATCGGATTAACGCCTTTGATTGGGAGACTGAATTTGCCGAGATTTTGAAAACGGGTGGTTTTGATGCCGTGATTGGGAATCCGCCTTATGGTGCCTTGCTTTCTTCATTAGAAATAGATTATTTACGTGAAAGACATACGACTGCTCAATATCAAATTGACACGTATCCTTTATTTATTGAAAAAGCCTATTATCTGAGCAAGAAAAATGGCTATTTTGGTATGATTGTGCCATCAGCTTGGGTTGCTTCTCAATATAATGAGGCGATTCGTCAGTTTATCGTTTCTAAAACAATCCTAAAAAATGTCGTTATTGCACCTAAAAATACTTTTGTTAGTGCGACTGTAGAAACATTGATTTTGATTTCAAAAAAGACTGAACCGAAGGAAACTCAATTTTTAGTCGAAAGGTGGGATAAAAAAGAAAAGTTCTCCTATTTTTTTGCTCAAAAAGAGATAGAAAAACAGCCCGCATACCGATTTTCAGTGTATTGTGAACCAAAAACAACAAAGCTCTTTGACAAAATAGGCAAGCGATGTATGCCACTGTCAGAATATGCCAGCGTTGTATGGGGGGTTAAAATTTATCAAAAGGGCAAGGGAAAACCCAAACAGAAAGGAGAAGAGTCGCAAAGAAAAATTTTTCATAGCTCTACAAAAACCAAACAGACACATAAGCCTTTAATCGGGGGAAGAGAAATTAATAGATACGTCATTGATTGGAAAGGCATGTATGTTGATTATGGGGAGTGGCTCGCTGAACCTAGAACACCTGAGTGGTTCACGGGTTCGAGAATCTTAGTTAGAGAAGTCACAAATAAAGGGATAATTCAAGCCACCATGACGGAGAGTGATTTTGTGTTTTCAAATTCTGTTGATGGTATTAAACTTAAAAAAAAGGAATATGAAAAGGGATATGAACTCGCTTTTATTTTAGGCATCATCAATTCCAAATTCATTTCGTTTTACCATTTGAATATTTCAGCAAATGCTTTTAAAGGCACCTTTCCAAAGCTATTAGTCAAAGATTTACTCACATTTCCTATTCGCACAATTGATTTCGATAACCCAAGCGACAAAGCAAACCATGATAAAATAGTAAAACTTGTTGAACAAATGCTCGCCCTGAACAAACAAGTCGCCGCCGAAAAAGCCCCACAAACCAAAACGCTTTTGAAACGGCGGATTGAGGCAACCGATATGCAGATTGATGAATGGGTTTATCAGTTGTATGGGTTGACGATGGAGGAGATTGAGATTGTGAAACGGGGCTAATTTCGCACTATGATTGATAACTATTTTTTTAACTATATTGAAAAATCGAACTCACGTTATTAATTTTTTCAAAATAATGCTGATAAATAGGATATAATATAATTTATAATCAGAATCTCATGACATTGTCAAATTCAAAAAAGGTGAACTATGTCACAACAAAGCAAAATTGAATGGACACAAAACACATGGAATCCAACAACCGGGTGTACCAAAATTTCATCAGGATGCAAACATTGCTATGCGGAAACGATGGCAAAACGTTTGCAAGCTATGGGAGTCAGAGGTTATGAAAATGGCTTTGATTTAAGCATTCTTCCCGAACGTTTAGAACAACCACTCAAAATAAAAAAGCCTACCATTTATTTTGTTAATTCAATGAGTGACTTATTCCACGAAGACATCCCCGATTCATTTATAGAAGATGTTTTTAAGGTGATAACACAAGCCACTCAACACGAATTTCAAATTTTGACGAAACGTGCTTCGCGTATGGCAGAATTTTTTCAAACTCGTCAAGTGCCTAAAAATGCTTGGCTAGGTGTGACAGTTGAAGATAAAAAATACGGATTACCCCGTATTGATCATTTAAGACGGATTGAAGTCAACATTCGTTTTCTGTCTATTGAGCCGCTGTTAGAAGATGTCGGGAAAATCAACTTGACGGGAATTCATTGGGTGATTGTGGGGGGAGAATCGGGGCCAAACGCGAGGCCAATGAAGAAACAATGGGTAGAGAATATCCAACAACAATGTCAGCAATCTGGCGTTCAATTTTGGTTCAAACAATGGGGAGGCTGGGATGCTGATGGGAAAAAACGCCCCAAAAAACAAAATGGACATCAACTCAACGGGAAAATATTTGATGAAATACCTTATCAAATGCCTCTTTATGGTTAATGGAGCCGGTGAGATAAAAAACTCAGTTTAAAAGAATTGAGTTTCTTTTTAGCGCCAAGTAATGCGTAGCTATCTGCCTATTGCAACATTTATGAGCAAAAACGATAAAACAATAACCCATTTTTGATTTATGCTTGCGCGTCTCAGTTTGTGTTCCATCCTTATGAAATCGAATAATGAAGGCAGTCTAAAAATAGGAAGGATTACGATCTTTTTAAGGAATCAGAAGAAGACTCTTTTAAAAGAGCACTCTTTTCACCCGCCACAAGAATTTCGCTATTGTCGGGCGAGTGAAGCTGCGTGATTCAAAGAAATTGCTATCATGCTCAACAAATTGGCTAACCCATTCTAAAACAAAAGAACATCATATCTGAGTTAATATGAAACAGAAAATCGAATCACAAAATGCTTTACAAAAAGGTGTTTTATTCACTTGGAATGATGAAAGGGGATTTGGTTTTATACTGCCAGAAAATGCTGCTGAAAATATATTTATTCATATAAGCGCGTTTGGCAAAATCAGTCGTCGCCCTAAAGTGGGTGATATTATTTATTACCACTTAAAAAAAATCACCTCAAGTCAGAAAGGTAAATATACTGCTTACAATGCGACTATTGAAGGCGTGAAAAAAGAACCTAAACGGTTGTCAAGAAAACCAGCAAAAAAGAGAATTTCATTCGGAAAACTTATAGTGGGATTTATGGTATTCCTTATCATTTTCGTTTACGGAATTTCTAAGATTATTTCATCGCCGCCACCCCAGATAGAAATTCCCCAGATTGAAACCCCGGAGCTTTCATCTCATTCTCAACAGTATCATTGTGCCGGTAAAGTGTATTGTTCAGAAATGGATTCTTGTGAAGAAGCCAGATATTATTTGCATAATTGTCCAAGTGTAAAAATAGATGGGGATGGAGATGGTATGCCATGTGAAGAACAATGTGGGCATTAAAAATAAGCGTTCCACGCAAAAAATTTTGCGTGGAAAAATCATGACAATCAGTCAAATCAGCGTTCTATCAACCTTGAAAATGATAAAAACACTGATATTTTTGAAATGAACGTCAATTAAGGTATTTTTTTTATATTTGAATAAATTGGCTACAACAGCTAGAAATATTATGAACAATCCAATCACAACCGATAAGCCATTCATTCCCCCTCAATTCGATTTCCGTCATTTTTTATGGGTCTATAAAAAAGAGCAATTCGTTGGCTCTCTCTATTTTGAAAAGGGACAACATCACTTTGCTTACGATAGCGATTATCTTTCTCAAGAAGACGCTAAGCCGGTGTCATTAGACTTGCCTTTGACTGAAAGGGCTTTTGTGAGCGAGAGAATGTTTAATGCATTTGAACAAGTGATACCTGAGGGGCAGGATAGGAAACTGTTGGAAAAAAAAGCGGATTCTGCTAATGATTTTGATCTGTTGCCACTGTTAAACGATATTTATGGCGATTTACAGTTTTCTAAAACCGCGTTGCAATTTGATGAGAAAGTAGACTCTTTCACTTATGCGAATGTTAAAGCTGAAATTCTTGGTGAAAATGATTTTCCAAATGTGTTAGACAGGGCGCTCAAAATAGAAGATAAAATACTGTTTCCGCCAAACAATAATCACTTGAAATCTTTTCGCCCATCTGGTTTATCGGGGTTTCAACATAAACTTTCTGTGGTGATGGCGGATAACGGTATTCGTCAACCGAACAAAAATGAGGCCAGTCACTATTTTATTAAACCTTATCATCCCTCAAGGGCTAATCCTGAAAGTGAATATTATTTACCCCATTTAGCGATTAATGAACATTTGTTTATGAGCTTTGCTAAAAATGAATTGGGTTTTGATGTGCCTTGGAATGGGATTATTAAAAATCCAATAGATGAGGAATATCATTACATTGTTAAACGTTATGATAGATACAAAGGGTATAAATTTTCTTATGAAGAATTGGCTACCCTTGTTGGGCTAAATAGTGAAACCAAATATCAAATCTCTTCAGAACAAGTGTTTAAAACCATTAAAGAATATTTAACGCTGAAAAGCGAGCGGTTGATTTTGCTAAAATATTATTTTTATTCAATGGTGATTGCTCATGAAGATATGCATACCAAAAATTTATCGGTGTTGACAGACGGCGAAACTTTATGTATGTCGCCGCTTTATGACATTGCCACAACGGCTATTTATCAAGGCGCGAACTCTCGTGAAACGGCCCTGCTGATTAATGGCAAAAACAAAAATATACGCCCGCAGGATTTTTATGTGCTGGTGGATTTATTGGAAGTCAATACAACGCATTTCGATGAAGCAGTGAGCCACATTTTATTGAAATACCGTCATAAATTGCCTGAATATTTTGACAAAATAGAAAAATTGCCAAACTGTGTATTTTATGAAAGAAGTAGAACTCATTCAGCCGGTAGAAAACCACGATTGATTCGATCTATTTCATTTGCTGAAAGATTAAGACGCAAACATCAAGAAAGGATGAGACAACTTGATAAGGCGGGTTGGTATAAATTAAGTTAAAACCGGATTTTCCGTCTTGAACTCCAATATATCGTTGGAAAAAATAACGCAAGAGACGCAAGAGACGCAAAAAATTCGCTTTCTCTTGAGAAAAAGCGTCTTTAGCGTCTTTAGCGTCTTTAACATCTTTAGCGTTTATTTCTCTTTCAATCGCTTTGCGAAACAAGTTGTATTAATTATAAACTATTTCAGCAAGATACTGATCACTTCATTGGCATTGTACACAATAATCCCATT
>JAYQWI020001413.1:0-2644 GCA_035871815.2 Candidatus Parabeggiatoa communis | reverse complement strand
CGCTTGACTAATCATCAGTATCAATGTCCGTCTCACCAAAGATTTCATCTTTAGGCGGGGTGATGCCGAGATTTTCCATAAATTTTCGTTCAAGTTGTGCAAGGTGTTCAGCCCTTTTTTCAATAAAGCTTATGGCATCATTTTTTTGAAGGGCTTCATACCCTTCTAGCGGTATGCCATGACTGTGGAGAATACGAGACAATTGATTCTCAGAAATAGATAACAGCTGTTTTTTGACTGACTGACTTGGTACCTTTTTTAGCAGAATACGATTTGCAGGATGAGATAAATGGGGTTGTTTAACCTTCGTAAACACATGAAACATTCTATTTTGTAAAATGACTTCTTCGTTAATAGGTTCTCCGGTCGTTGACTCTAAAGGCTTAAGAGTGAGCATAAAAATAAGTAAGGCACGGACTCTACCACTACGTGAATCGAAATAAGTTGGAAAGGGCCTGACTGGATCATCAAAATGCCACTTTGTGATACTTTTATTGGCAGTCTTGGCAAAATGCCGCATTTCTTCAAGCGCATTATTAATTTGTGTGGGTTTAGCACCAGAAAACCAGCCAGACAGAGAACTCACCCAAAACCACTTTTTGAGTAGTTCTATTTGCGATTTATTGGGTTTAGGACAATGGTGAAAAAACTCACTGAGTAGCAAAAATTGGTAGGCATACGGCAGAAAATTGTCGCTAGGCACACCAAGCTTCTCGCGAAGAAATTGGGCAGATCTTGAAAGTGCTTTTTTGGCATCTTTAGCGGCTTGTAATATATTTTTATTACCTTCTTGTAATTTTAGGGTTAGTTTTGCCCAATCCGTTGCCGTCATTTTTTCCTGAGTAACCGCTATGATGGCACGAAACACGATTTGGCGATTGATATTACCAAAATGATAGGCCGATAACTGTTCCAAAATCTCATCAATTTGCTGAGCAAGGTGTATAGCGTTTTTTCCCTCACGATAAGTCAGTGCAGAAACCATTTGGTCTGGTTTGATTTGTTGTCCGGCCTTATTCAAAATAGAGAAAATCTCAACGGCTTGGTTAATGTCGCCTTTTTGAATACGAATAATAGCGACCTTGTAATGCTTAATTTTTTGGGCCACTTGTTCAGCCTCTTCAATGAATTTTGAGGCCATATCAGGAAATTTGTCTTGAAGCGCTTGTGCTACCTTAAGAAAATCCACCGTTTTTAGAACTGATCGTAGTGGTAAGAGATGAGTCTCAGGTTCTTTTTTGGGAACATGTATAAATTCTTGTTCTTTTAAATCAAACCAAATCCACCAACGCCAATCTTGTTGTTGCGGCCCTTTTGAAGCTTCTTGAGGAAGAAGTAATGCCCCTAAAAGTGTTGCAAGTCTTTGATGACCATCTAAAATATAGCTGATAGATTGAGTTGGTGCTTTAGGCACATCAAGTGGCCCCACCTTGTCCAAGCTTTCTATAGCTTCTGCTGACTGCCAAAATAGCAAACTGCCAATGGGATAACCCTTGTAAATACTGTCAAATAGTGCCAACATATCTGACGGCTTCCAGACAAAGGGACGTTGAAATCGAGGTACACGGAGTTCACCAGACTTGATTTCTTCTAATAGTTCTTCAATAAAAACCACTTCGGGTTTAACAATCGGTGTGGACATCGTTCATTTCTCAAAGTAGGCCTTCAATAGAATCAAGAATCCGAACAATTTCGTTAGGATCGTTTGTACAGGTTAATCTTATTGCCTCTTCTGTAATCATATCACGTTTGGACTTAAAATACGCCCAAGCAGTGTCACCAAAACCGCCACACAAATTATCCAATATATGCTGAGGAACATGTTTAAACAATTTCTTATGCTCATCAGGCCCAGAGATAATAGCGTGATCATTCTCTTTCTTAAAACCTTTTTTCATTTCGTAATGAGCTTGTTGCTCAGGTATCAGACTGAGAAAGGCTTGGTAGATATTTTTCCACTTTTTCGGAACCGCCTTACTCCACAGGGCACTGATGGGTAAATAATTTTCAATTTTACGTTTCTGTAAAATGGCGTATGGCACATCACCGACTTTATCGCAATATTCTGTCACTTTTTTAATCGTTTTTGTCACTTCTCCAGGATAACAGCGATCACTGTCAGTCAGTACAAAAACCCTCAAGGGGCCAACCAGAGTGTGAGTACGGATATCTTCTACCCGTTTTTCGATTTCTCCAAAACCGCCCAAATGAAGATATTCCCACCATCCTTCAGTTTGGGCATCTCTTAATTCAGTTCGTCCAAAGGCATGAATCATGGCATCAAGGAAAGCACCGTCACTGGTTTGGTTTTCGACTACGACATAAGCGGGTTTATTAAGGCAATATACCGCATCGTCAGGCGTTAATGTCTTATTTGATTCACCGCTAACCTGTTGAGTGATTATTAAAGTGATGGTATGCAAATTGGATTCACGAGATTCACGAGGATAAATTGAATCAGTATAATATTTTTGGAGCGTTTCAAGGTTTCGTTTTCCGCTTCTACCCTGAATATCTTCCTGAATCCAATTACTTTTTTCAATTTCTGCCAGATCAGTGATATCCCACAAATGACGACCCGTTATAAAATGATAGACAATTTGATCAAGTGAGTCCCAAGCATTAGGCTCATTCAGAACATCCA
>JAYQWI020001412.1:0-2292 GCA_035871815.2 Candidatus Parabeggiatoa communis | reverse complement strand
AAAATAAATTTTGCACTCCAATCGCTGCAAAATAACAATGCACTCCAAGCAAAATAAATTATTGATATGACTGATAATACCAATCAGGGTTTAATATACACGCCAGCATTTTCACACGTTTCTGCGACACATAATTGATTAAATTGCCGTTGTCCATTCAAACCATAATACACTGCCAAAATGTTGGCCTCTGATAAACGACAAGTTTTCTTTATGATATTGACAGGCTGCCCTTGATGCCAAATTCTAAATCAGTGGTGATTTCTCCGCGATGCTGATAAAGAGATTTAATCAGGTAAATATCTGAAACGTCACCTGATTTTTGGCCTAAATAGGCTTCGACATTCAGCACTTCATCAGCTTCTAATTCAAGCCAATTAGGCGCATCGGCACAAATAATCCCTTGCGGGCGGGACAATCATAATTATAAGTTGCTGATTTTTGTTTCAGGCAAAGCGCCATTGAGTTAAAGTCTTGTCAATATATAACACTACAGCGTTTATCAGTAGATCAAAAAGGATTTTGCTGCCCGCTTGGAGTGCAAAATTTATTTTGCTTTTATTTGTTTTAGAGATAGCATTATATTTTCAGATAATTATTTTCAAAGAAGGGTTCGATCTAAAACCAATTTCACGCAAAGGCGCAAAGGCGCAAAGGCGCTTCGCTTACAAGAGGCCCCTGCACCAATCCGCTCAATCCCCTGATCCGTTGTACTTAATTATTTAGGAAATCATCTATGACATTCACCATTCCCGCACACGGTGTCAAAAACGCAGCAGACAATCCCACATTATCCGTTGCCCAACACCGACTGCTAAACGAACCTAAACCCATCCGCTTATGTGGTTCTCCCACTGGTGCTGGGAAAACGTATGCTTTCATAGAAGCCGCGCGACAAGGGCAATCCGTTTTTTTCGTTGTCCCAACACAAGCACTGGCTACCGATATTCACGAATCCATTCAAGCACAAAACGCGGAAAAGCCTATTTTGTCGGCCATTTGGGACAGTAGACAAACAATGCAGGCCAAAGAGGCGGGGCAATTATCTTGGGCTGAGCGGAAAGCGCAATTTGATCAAATTGAAAAAGAAGGCGGGATGATTCTTGCTACCTTAGAATCTTTGGCGAATTTAACGATGGGTCAACCCAAATATCAGTATATTCATCTTGACGTGGTTGATTTATTATGGCGCTTTCAACATTTAGTCTTTGATGAGGCCCATACTTTAAATACCCGTGCTTTCGGCCTCTTACATCTCTGGATAACCCTGATTGCGTTTCGCTATCAAAACCATCTCACCGCGCCTAAACTGACTTTACTCTCTGCCACGCACAGCGATTTACTCGAAAATCTCTTACAAGAAGCGTATTTACCCCGTGAATTGATAAGCTGTTTTGAGGAAGACATTGACGAAACCCCTGATCGTTACATTCATCGCACTGTGCAAGTCTTTGTTCATGATCAAGTGAGCATTTTAGAATTGACGACTCAATATGCCGCAGCGTTATTGCAGGAAAAGGGCAAACTGCTTTTGATTTACGACAGTCTCAGGCAAATAACTCAAGATGAAATGCCGTTAGCCCAGCTTTTGTGTGACGAATGCGGCTTGCAACCTGATGATGTGATTATGATCAATGGACAAGATAAACATTTGGAACGTTCAGCAGGGGGAAGTGGTTTTGCAGCAGGTACGCATCCCAAGGAACAACACAAAGTCATTATTGGCACATCGGCCGTTGAGATGGGGGTTAATTTTAAAATAGACGCGGCCATTATTGAACCGGGATTAGATGCGGCCGCGTTATTACAACGTATTGGCCGAGTGGCACGCAATGATCAGACAGGCATTATCCATATTAGCCACACCAAATCAGGCGAGACGGCACACATTATTAAACTGAAAGAATGCCAAGGTGAGCTACCGATTAATGAATTACGTAATATATTCAAACCCTTGCGTCATTTTAATGTTCCAGCCGCCAAAGCACGAGGTAGTGCCTATTGGGCCATGCTATCTCGTAAAAACAGCGCGTTAATGGCAGGCATAAAAGAGATGTTTACTGAAGTCATGGGCCAAGATGTAGCCGTACCGGGTAAACAGCTTAAGAGTTTGTGGGTTGTCGAGCAAATCGAGTGGCGGGAAAAACGGTTTTTTTTGCAATGGCTAAAAGCCATCGAAAGGGAATTGCAAGATGTGCGAGGATTCGCACCGACGGTTAAAATCCAATTCCAAGATAAAAAGGCGATCTTATATTCTCGTGATTGGGTTAGCCAACATCTCCGTACACCTGA